>CAIVXR010000105.1 GCA_903909925.1 uncultured beta proteobacterium
GAGAAATTGATTGGTCAGGGCTTAGATCTCAATCCAGTACCGCCCGCAAAGCTAGGCGCACTACTGAAAGAGGAATTGGCTAAATGGGCAAAAATTGTGAAAGCATCTGGAGCTCAGCTCGATTAAAGCTATGCTACTGATTGCCCATAAAATAAGCTAATGACTAATGCCACGCTAACACCTCTGCTGACGCCAGCTAAAGAGCTTGCCCAGACCTTACGTTCCCAGGGGTATGCTGTGGCTTCTGCCCAAACCGTTGCGACTATCAGCAAGGTGGCCTTGGAAAATTTAGAGAACTTACGGCAGTACTGGGAAGACTTGCCTCGCGACCCATATTTAAAAGATGGTGGCCGTTACCGTTTTCGTCGCCATGCTAGCTATGAAATCAAAGGTGATCATCTCAATTTAGTACCTCATCGTGCGCACTGGCAGTCTGTGAATTACAACGCCTTGCATGGTGGAATTGAGCGCTGGTTTGAACCTATTCAGTCTGCCTTATTAAACGATCCTGCCTGGCAATCTCTATTGGTAGGTCTTGCAAAATTATTGAGCGGTTTAAAGCCAGCTAGCACCTGGTTTGTTGAGGCACATCAATTTCGGATTGATACTGCTGGCGGTATTGGTCGACCAACTCCTGAGGGTGCGCACCGTGATGGCGTAGATTTTGTAGCAGTCTTTTTGCTAGATCGCGTAGGCATTAAAGGTGGGGAAACCAGAATTTTTGATGCGAGTGGTTCAGCTGGATTGCGTTTTACGCTAGCGCAACCTTGGTCTGTGTTACTCATGAATGATGAGCGGATGATTCATGAATCTACTCCGATTCAGCCCCTTGGAGATTACGGCTATCGTGATACCTTAGTTCTAACCTATCGATCCAATGGCTTCCAAGACTCTCCACATCGTGGTCAGCAATAAGGACACCCTTATTCTGGTTCAATACCAGCTTCTTTGATAGCCTTGCCCCATTTTGCAGTCTCAATTTTAATTTTCTGGCCGAGTGCCTCTGGTGTTATTGCTTGAGTTTCAAAGCCCATCGCAGAAAATCGCTCAGTAACCTCTTTTGACTTAGAGGATTCATTAATTGCTTTATTGAGCTTGAGAATTGCATCTTTTGGCATGTCAGCAGGACCGAATGCTGCAAAGAATGCAATGAGTTCATAACCCTTGATGCCGAGAGCTTCATTGACTGTAGGTAACTCTGGAATAGCGGGAGAGCGTTTGAGTGAAGTGACTGCGAGACCTCGAATTTTTCCTGCTTGCACTTGCGGTAATGTGACTCCAAAGTCAGCTGTGAACATATTAACTTGACCACCAATGACATCTGTCATGGCATTGGGCCCGCTCTTATAAGAAACCCCAGTCATCTTAATATCAGCTGCAGTCGCGAGCATCTCTGATGAAACACGTTGAGACGTAGTTGCATAAGCAAAAGTCATTTTTCCGGGATTCGCTTTAGCGAGCGATACAAATCCATTGAGTGATTTAGCCGGCACATCATTATTAATAGCAACAATGAGTGGTGCTGAACCAAAGAATCCAATAGGGGTAAAAGCAGTATCTTGGTTATAAGGTAGATTTTTGACTAAGCTTTTAAGTGCAGCATTAGTACTATTCGTTCCAATCAAGATGGTGTAGCCGTCTGGTGGAGCTTTGGCAACATAATCGGCACCAATGAGCCCATTCGCACCAGGTCGATTTTCAATGACGATAGGCTGACCTAATAGTTCAGACATCTTGGCTGCAAAAGCTCGACCGATTTGATCAGTTGTGCTTCCAGGTGCAAATGGAACGATCGCTTTAATGGGCTTGGAGGGATAGCTATCCGCTAGGGCTAAAGTGCAGAGAAGGCTGATGAATAAGCCTGTGCTTAGCTTGATTAAACTCTCTAAAGGTTGCTCATCTTTCATGCTGTCTCCATCTTGTTCCTATTAGTGTAGCGGGTCTTTCCTCTCGGGGCGAGTAGAATAAGTTCACGTTTTTACTGATACCTTATGCGCTTTCGATCGTCCGGCTACACCCCTCTGATGCTCATGGCACAAACTTGTGCCTTATTAGGCTTCGCTTGCTATGCAGTGGTACTCACTACTTTGCAGGAAGAATGGCACTTAACCAATTTACAGTCTGGGTTGATTGCCAGTGCGTTTTTCTTTGGATATATGTTGGCTGTTCCTTTAGCTACTGCACTCACTGACCGAGTCGATGCGCGTAAGGTCTATTTGATCGGTGGCCTCTCAGCTACCAGTGGCCTCTTGGGTATGGGCCTTTTAGCATCGAACTTTTGGACGGCCCTATTTTTCATGGCAATTAATGGCGCTGGTCTTGCTGGCACTTATATGCCTGGCCTTAAAATCTTGTCTGATCGCATTCAGTCTGGTGAGATTACCCGTCATATTGCTTTCTATACTGCTTTCTTTGGAATTGGTACTGGTTTTTCTTATGTATGCTCAGGTTGGATCCTTGACACACTCGGTTGGCATTATGTATTTAGCATCATCGCATTAGGACCTTTTACGGCATTTTTAATCGTTCTATTTCTGATACCCCCTTTGCAGCATAAGAAATGGAAGGGGCCAATACAAATTCGCTTGCGTGACATATTTCCAGTGGCTAAATGGCAGTTAGTACTGCAAGATAAAAAAGCATCTGGATTTATTTTCGGGTATACCGCCCACTCCCTAGAATTATTTGCCTCTAGAAGCTGGCTCGTAGCCTTTTTTGTATTTTGTGGTGCGGTATCTGGAGAGACTTTTATCTTGGCGGCAACTACATTGGCTGGAGTAATTAATTTCTTTGGTGTACCTGCTTCTATTCTAGGCAATGAAATTGCCCTCAGAATAGGCCGTCAGAAGTGGGTATGTATTGTGATGTTAACTAGTGCAGTCTTAGGAGTAGCACTGGCTTGCTCCACAGGACAATCTTGGTGGGTGATTGTGGCTTTTGCGATTGGCCACGCCATTTTTATTATGGCCGATTCTGCAACCTTAACTGCAGGCTTGGTGATTAGCGCTAAAGAGAATATTAAGGGCGCTGCAATGGGTCTGCATTCTCTGATGGGTTTTGGTGGAGGAATGCTAGGGCCTGCAATCTTTGGTTTTGTCTTGGATATTTCGGGCTCGCGTTCGTCCCAAATTGCTTGGATTTGGGCTTATGCTGCCATCGTGATATGGGGTATTTTATTTGTGTTGTATGAACGCCGTAATGGTTGGGTCGATACGGTAGCTAAATAAGTAAGACTTTCACCTATTACTACTACAGTAGTATTAGGTCAGATAGTTTAGGAAAAACGGCTGCCAACCCAATAGGCAAGACTGGCAGAGAGTGTAGTCACAAAACTTCCCCAAGCCATATCAACAAATGCCAGTCGGGTTGGAAAGTCTCTAATCACAGCTAGGTTGGTGAGGTCATAAGTCATATAGCAAAATAGACCAAATAAAGCGCCGTATTGCACTGCATACATCAAAGACTGTTTTGATAGGGCTGGAATAATGACAAAAATAATCGCGCCCAAGGCATAGAGCAGATAGAAGGCGAGTCCTGCAATCAATTTAGGTTCAGTAGCCATCAAATCACCCATTTCATCGCGATAAAGGCTTTTAGCGATTCCTAAGAGCCAAACCAAATCAATTGCAAGCATGGTGATTAAAAAAGAACAGTAGATAGCAAAATACTTGAGCAATTAGGTCTCCCTTTTGAGCTGCTGTAACTTGATAATAAGCATATTATAGAAAGTATAGATCAGTAGTTCAATTTAAAGGGAGTCAATATGTTTAAGCATTTATTGGTACCAGTCGATGGCTCAGATACCAGCAAGAAATCTTTAAAGAAAGTAGCTGAACTTGCAAAAGCCGATGGCGCTACTGTGACTTTGGTCTATGTATCTGACTCTTTACCTCCAATGGTGTATTCCGATAGCACTATGGGTTATGGAATTACTCAAAAAGATCATCAGAAAGCTTGTGAAGTGTATGCAAAAGATGTGTTTAAGAAAGCTGCTACTGCACTTGGTGCAGGCATCAAAGCAAAAACACTGCATATCTCTAATTCCAATTTATCCGAAGGTATTTTGGATGGTGCCAAGAAGTCAAAAGCCGATGTTATTGTGATGGCTTCACATAAGCGCACAGGGATTAAAGGTATTTTGCTTGGTAGCGAAACCCATGAAGTGATTGTGCACTCAAAGTTACCAGTATTAGTTTTGGGCTAAAGCAGAGATTGTTGATTACTTAAAGAAATAGGGTCCATGTGGACCCTATTTTTATTACTAGGTCAGTATTCTTGAGATCCCGTATTAATTGGATTTAATGGGGCTTCCTAGCAAAAGAATTTCTCTCGTTAGCTGGCCACTTTCATTACTTCCCATTGACCATAAATCTAGCTGTGTTTTTAATCCATATGGGTCTACATACACTCCATTTTTTCTCAATTCAAAATGCAGGTGTGGACCGGTTGATCTGCCAGTAGATCCTACATAACCAATCTCAAAGCCACGACGTACTTCATTACCCACTACTAGCTCAACGTTGTAGTTACTTAAATGGGCATAGTAGGTGTGATAGTTGCCAGGGTGCTCCAAAATAATGAGATTACCAAAAGCGCCACTATAGCCAAGATGAACAACTTTGCCATTAGCTACACTAAAAATGGGGGTGCCCACCGGTGCAGCATAATCAATGCCCATATGGGTGCGATAGCGCTGCTTGGGAGGCGCCGTCTGTGCATTGGCTGCACTGGGACGCTTACTAGAAGCACGCACACTACCAACGCCCCGTGAAATACGACGATAGCTTAATGGGTTGGTCCAAAAGGATCGTTCGAGAGATTCGCCGCTACCGGTAAAAAATCCACCAGGGATTTCATTGCGGTCTACCCAGTAGGCGCTTGCAAACACTTCTTTGTTCGACGGGTCAATAATTTCAGTAGCCCAGATTTGAGCCCATCTCTCACGATCGCCAAAGTCCACAATTAAACGAACGATGCTATTAGTATTTTCTAATGCGCTATTTTCTTCTGGGTAGATCTGTTTAATCAGCGAATTTAATTCCCAAACTAATTCAACTGGCAGAATATTACCGACCTTGCGGGGATCATATAAAACATCTCGTAATGGAATGCGTAATTCAGTCAGATTCTTTGATTCATTTTTCAAATAGTCTTGCTGAATTAAGAATCCGCCGAATGCGGATGGTGTAAATGTCCATACTTCTGTTTTGCTATCCTGTAGCGGGCCATTCATGATGCTTAAAGAGTCAAAGCGATTGCGACTCCCAAATGCAACTGCGTAAGGGATGCAATCACCGCGCATACGGTCAAAGAATGTTTTAGTTTGCGCTTTGAAAAACTCAGAAAACTGACGGTTATCAATGCCAACGCTAGCAGGCAAATTATCTTCATTGAAGTTTCGCCGTAAGCAACCTTGAGAAATACGATAGTCGAGATTGCTAGCGCTATCTAGATCTACTTCGCTGGGGTCTTTACGCTGAAAAAGGGCAGGATTCAGACTATTGCTTTTTGAAGTACCCCTCGCTGCATTATCTTTAAAGCCAACCGGTTTTGTATTTCGAACGATTACCTGTTTGCGAGCTTGGTTAGTTTGGGCCTTAGCTGTGGATATCAACCCAGGTAGCAGACTAAGGCAGATAAATCCAAGCAGAATGAATGCTCTTTGTGATGGCGAGAGGCGCATTGCTTTTTTGTTCACCACGTCATTATCTAATAATGTGAGCCGACACTGAGATAATTATGTTGTAGCGCAGCAAATCAAGCAATTTTAGGGACTTAGGACTCCGACGCCAATGCCTAGCGATTTAAATTATCGATACAATCATTTTTTGAAATAAGGAGTCTAGATGCCGATTATTGAATCTGTTCAGGTTGCTTCAGTAGCAGTACCCTTAGATAAAGTCACTTCATTTTCTACTCGTACCGTTTCTGAACGCCACTATTGCTTGGTTAAGGTTCGTGGTAAAGATGGTAATGAAGGTATTGGCTTTTGCTACGTTGGTAGTGCTGGCGGGGATATTGCCAAAATTGCTGTTGAGCAATTATTGGCGCCAAAGCTGATTGGACAGAATAGCCATCGTAGCGAAGGCTTATGGATGGAGATGTATAACGAATCTATCTTGCAGGGTCGCGCTGGCGCAGTCATGCGGAGCATCTCTATTTTGGATACAGCGCTTTGGGACCTGAATGCTCGCTCTGCTGGTCTGCCTTTACATCAGTATCTTGGCTGTGTAGTGGATGATCGAGTTCCCGCTTACGCCAGTGGTGGTTATTACCTTGAGGGAAAAACTCCAGCTAAGCTTGGCCAGGAAATGGAGTCTTACGTTAAGCAGGGATTTAAAGCTGTCAAGATGAAGGTAGGTCGTTTATCACCTACTGAGGAAGAGGCTAGAGTGAAGGCTGCTCGCAAAGCCATCGGCGATGATATTTTGCTCACTTTAGACGCTAATAATGCTTGGCAGGATTTACCAACTGCACTTGAGTATGTGCGTCGTTTTGAAGCCTATAACCCATACTGGATTGAAGAGCCTTTTTCACCAGATGCGATTGATTTGCATGCTGCTCTAGCCCGTCTCACCAAGATGAATGTTGCTACCGGTGAAATGGAGGCTGGACGTTGGCGCTTTAGAGAATTAATTGATGCAGGTGGCGCGCGGATTCTTCAATCAGATGCCGCTGTTTGTGGTGGTATTACTGAATGGCGTAGGATTTCTGCGTATGCAGATCTAAAGGGCGTCACGGTTTGCCCGCATTGGATGCATGATTTGCATGCGCCTTTAGTTGCCGCTACACCGAATGCCCGTTTTGTAGAATTCTTCTTAGATGATCAGGTGCTCAATTTCCGCAGGTTAATCAATAAGCAACTTACTTTTAAGAACGGTGATTTGATCTTGCATAAAACACCAGGATTGGGATTTGAGTTCGATGAGGCTGCCGTGAAAAAATATGCCGGTAAAGCAGCGTGGACAAAGATTGGCTAAGCGCTCAATATCTCAGATTTAAATCAATAAGGCCCGCATTTGCGGGCCTTATTCTTCATATCTGTACTGCAAATATTTTTAGCTAAGAAGGCTTACGATTTAATTTCAAATGGGTCATTGTTTGAGTGATTAGCACTAAACCAAATCCAATAAAACCAATGAGGTCAGCCTCACTTGATGGATAAGCCAAAGCAACGCCGGAGACAATCATGATGATGCGCTCAAGGATTTTAGTTTTTTCAATGAACCAGCCTTGTAGGCCGCCCGCTAAACAAATAATGCCTACGACTGCAGTAAATGAGATCCAGCCAATTTGCATCCAATCTGCTTGCTCTAGGGCGCTACTCGATCCCATCAAGAGCAAGCTGACACCAGACTTATCCAATACAAACATGAAAGGCACTAGGATTGCTGGTGCTACGTACTTCCAGGTTTGCAAAGTCGTCCTATAGGGGTTACCCTTACAAATTGCCGCAGCTGCAAATGGAGAGAGTGCTGTCGGAGGAGAAACCTCTGAGAGAACAGCGTAGTAAAAAATAAACATATGAGCTGCAAAATCAGGTACACCTAAATTAATCAATGCCGGCGCTGCAATCACAGCACAAATAATGTATGAGGCAGTGACTGGCACAGCGAGACCCACAATCCACACAATTAAAGCGGTGAAGATCGCAGTGAGCAATAGTGAGCCGCCTGCATACTGAATCACAATCGAGCTAAATTTGAGGCCAAGACCGGTCAGGGTAACGGTACCCACAATTAAGCCAGCACCCGCGCAGGTTGCGGCGATAGCCAGTACCCCAGTAGATCCTGATGCTAGAGCTTTGGTGAGGTTGGAGTTATATAGCCCAGAAATAATAGGTTCTTTACCTTTAAACCAGGCCCAAGGAATGATGGCAGTATCTTCGCGCAACATGCTGGATAGGGCGGAAACCACTGTTGCCCAAAATACCGACATCACTGGCGAGAAACCAAACATCATGAATACCACAATGGAGATGAGGGAGAAGAAATGGAACCAGTATTTTTTCGTCAATGCCCAAGCGCTCTCTGCTGATTCAAAATGAATATTCTTCATACCATATTTACGAACATCAATCTCCACCATCACAAATAAGCCAAGGTAAAAGAGAATGGTTGGAATAGTTGCCATGAGCAACACATCTAAATAAGAAATTTTCAGAAAGTCTGCAATCAAGAATGCAGCCGCACCTAAAACGGGTGGCGAGATAATGGCGCCAAGACCACCGGCAGCCAAGAGGCCACCAGCAGCATTCTTTTCATAGCCAACTTTTGCCAGCATTGGCGCAGCAACTGAGCCTACGGTAACCGTGGTTGCGACACCAGAGCCAGAAGGGCCACCCATTAAGAATGAGGACAGCACAATCGTTCTGCCAACACCCGAGGATTTGCCGCCCATTGCGGCAAAGGAGAAGTCGATAAAGAATTTACCAGCACCAGTAAACTGCAAGAAGGCGCCAAAGATGGTGAATAGAATAATTAGAGTTGCAGAGACATCGACTGCGGTGCCATAAATGCCCTCAAGACTCATATACATATAGCCCACTAGACGATCGAGATCATAACCTTTGTGAGTCCATGGTGCGGGCAGATAGTTGCCAAAGAATGCGTAGAGCAAGAAAAGAACGGTAACTGTCACCAAGACCATGCCATTCGTTCTTCTAACGCTCTCGAGAATCAGTAGGATGAGACCAATACCAACCATGACATCAGTCGAGTTTGGGGCAGTGTTTCTGTCCATAAAATCATCGCCACCACTCAGAATGTAATAAGCGATGGCAACTGAGCCTATGGCAAATAAAACATCCCACAACATCAAACGATTTTTAAAGCGGGCTGCGATAGGAAAGCTTAAGAACACTAAAAACAAAACTAAGGCAACGTGGATTACACGCAATTGTTGTGTTGGAACAATAGAGTACGCGGCATATAGATGAAATAAAGACATGCCAACAGCAACCAAGGTAATGAATTTAGCTAATAGACCCTTATAGTCATTTGAGTCGCCTTCCTCCTGCTTAATGAAGGCATCTAGTTTTTCTTGGGTTTCGTTGTCAATCCCGTTTTGATTCATGTCCCAGCCTGTCTATATTGATGTATTGCATTAAAGCAAAAGGGGTGAGATTCACTCACCCCCGTATGGCTTAATTTACTTTGACGCCTTTTTCTTTAAGGTACTTTAAAGCACCTGGATGATATGCAACTGGCGTTGCATTCGCTTTTTGGCTCTCTAATTTGATATTTCTGAACTCAGCATGTGAGCGGACTAGCTCAAGTTGATTATCAAAAATAGCCTTGACGATTTTGTATGCTTCAGCGTCAGGCATTGAAGAATTAACAACAAGCAGATTTGCAACTGCTGCAACATTATTATCTTTAGCCATGCCACTATAAGTTTGCTTAGTAATCACAGCTGGGAAGTAAAGATTGCCGTATTTTTTATTCATGGCAGGAACTTCGGCAGCAGTATCTACCATCACGATTTTCATGCCAGGGCTATTTGCAAGATCAGTCACTGCTGCGGTTGGTAAACCACCTACCCAAAAGAAAGCATCAATCTTGCGATCCTTGACTGCATTCACAGATTCTGCAACGCTCAAGCGTTCACGCTTGACATCTTTATCTTTATCTAAGCCTGCAGCCTCAAGTAAGCGAAATGCCATCACTTCAGTAGCACTTCCTGGCGCCCCAGTGCTGATGCGCTTGCCTTTTAAATCCTTCATCGTTTTGATGCCAGTTGATTCAACGGTAGCGACGTGCATGAGGTTTGGATATAGGATCAGAAGTGTTCTTAAATCTACGGGCTTATCTTTAAATTTATCTTCACCAACGGATGCGTCTTTTGCTGCATCAGCCATAGAAAAACCAACATAGGGCTTGCCAGTGCCAACCAGTTTTAAGTTATCTACCGAGCCACCAGTAACTTCGGCTGTTGCTGACATTCCTGGCACTTTATTAGAGAGCATAGCAGCCAGACCACCTCCCATTGGGTAGTAAACGCCACCAGTTCCACCGGTTGCAATGGAAATATTCTGCGCTTGTGCGCTTACCCACAAGAAGCTGAGGGAAAGCACAACGATCTTCAGTAATTTCATTTTTGTCTCCTAATAATTTTTTTAATCAAAGACCTGGCATGCTGAAATTAATCGCTTTGAGCTCGCTCAATAATTTAGCTTGCTGATCTGCGCTCAATTGCATGAGTGGTGGACGCACTCTTAACCATTCAGGATCTTTACTGAAATGGGCAACGGCAGTTTTCATGCCAGCAATCATTTGATAATGAGCAAAAACAGCACGTACCTTATCTAAATTTGCTTGGCGCTCATCAGCATTTGATTCTCTCCAGTGCGCCGCTACATCGGCAATAGCTTTTGGATTGACGTTTGCAGTAGCAGAAATACAGCCAACGCCACCAGCACGTAAAGTACGCATTAGGAATGTTTCGCTGCCAGCGTATACGCGAAAGCCAGAGGGAGCCAAGAGCTTAATCACAGATTCTGTGTACTCCCAATCACCAGAGCTATCTTTCATGCCTACGACAGTTTTTGGGTACGCTTTAGTTAAGCGCTCTAGCAATGAAAGGCTTAAATTGATTTTGGTGACAGGGGGGATGTTGTAAATGTAAATTTGTAATGCTGAGCTACCTATTCTTTGAATCACTTCAGAGAAGTAAGCAAATAAACCATCATCAGTAATATCTTTGTAGTAGAAGGGTGGCAACATCAATACGCCTGCACATTTATAACTTAAGGCATGAGCAGTCATCCGATAAGTACTCTCAACAGAAGTTGAGCCAGTGCCAGGCATCATCTGCTCTGGGTTTAAGCCCCCCTCAATGAGGGCGGTGAGCGTATTCATCTTTTGCGTAGCAGACATGGAATTTGCTTCGGAGTTAGTGCCAAAGACTGCTTGACCAACGCCATTTGCTTCTAGCCATTTACATTGCTTGAGTAATTTTTGGGCGTCTGGACTGCCATCTGCTTTGAATGGAGTTAATACAGGAGATAACACTGCAGGTAGGGTAGATGGAATTAAAGAAATGGTCATACTGACTCCGTTTTAATTAGGTACTTCTGTTAGAAGTGGTTGTTGTGCAAAAAAAGCTTCTAAATTATCTACAGCTAAATTGGTCATCGCTATCCGTGTTTCAGTGGTGGCGCTACCAATATGAGGTGTTAGTAAGACATTATCCAAGGTTAAGAAACTTGGATTGGGATTAGGCTCGTTCTCAAAGACATCTAGGGCTGCACCAGCAATCTTTTTATGCTGCAGTGCATATAAAAGTGCTGATTCATCTACTACGCTGCCACGAGCAATATTTACCAAAAAACCGGTGGGCCCTAAAGCCTCTAAAACCTGGGCATCAACCATCTTGTCTGTATCTGGGGTAGCGGGGCAGGCCAAGAAAAGAACGTCGCTATTCTGGGCTAAGTCTTTGACATTCTGATAGTAGGTATAAGGCACCTGTTTTGGGCTGGGCCCACTGTAGGCAATCTCAACCTTAAAAGGCTCAAGTCGCTTGGCTAAATCTTGGCCAATACGCCCCATTCCTACAATGCCAACCTTCTTTCCAGCAAGAGTGGTCGCTAACTTAAAGGGGGCTTTTGACCAGGCGCGACTTTTGACAAAGGCTTCGGATTCAGGAATACGGCGCAAAATCCCCAGCATCATGCCGATAGCCAGCTCGCAAACTGCGTCGTTGAGAACGCCTGGGGTATTGCTGGCTTTGATGCCATGCTCTTTAAGGTATGGCAGGGGTAGATTGTCATAACCA
>CAIVXR010000106.1 GCA_903909925.1 uncultured beta proteobacterium
ACACAAGCTAATACATAGTCAGGTTGACGACCAGTCATCTCTGGCATTTGTACTTTGCACTCTTCGCCAATGACGCTTTGGAAATCTCGCACCATCATTGGATAAGGATGCGGTCCTGCAACAGTGCCAATAATGTAGAAGGTATTTTCCACATTGGTGACCCAATCGCGCATTGCTTCATTCAGGGCATCTTTTAATGTTTTGGTGCCAGATTCAACTGGGACAACCTTAGCGCCAAGTAATTTCATCCGGAAAACGTTTTGTGCCTGCCGAGCTACGTCAACAGAGCCTTGGTATACCGTGCAATCCAGCCCAAAGCGTGCGCAGATCGTTGCGGTAGCAACGCCGTGTTGCCCCGCGCCTGTCTCGGCAATGATGCGTGGCTTGCCCATACGCTTAGCCAGCATCGCTTGACCAATCACATTGTTAATCTTGTGAGCGCCAGTGTGATTCAAGTCTTCACGCTTGAGGTAAATCTGCGCTCCACCCAGCATTTCGCTCCAACGCTTAGCGTGATAAACCGGTGATGGTCGACCTACAAAGTGTTTAAGCTCGTAATGAAACTCTTCAATGAACTCTGGATCATTTTGATATTTAGCATAGGCCTCTTTGAGCTCATCTAATGCATACATCAATGTCTCAGAAACGAACACACCGCCGTAAGGACCAAAGTGTCCTCGTGCATCTGGCTTATCGTACATAGCTACCTCTTTTGATTTATCTACAGCAAATTATTGGGACGATGATTTCTCATCTGCCGCGCGCACTGCTTTTATAAATTGAGTCATGAGCGCAGGATCTTTAACACCCCTGCTGCTTTCAACGCCACTAGAGACGTCAACTGCGCAAGGATGCAGGCGTGCAATCGCCTCGCCCACGTTGTGCGTGTTCAATCCACCACTCAAAACGACCCGAGGCGCGTTTTCGCTTACCCATGTCTGTGGAATTCCTTGCCAATCAAAAGGAACGCCTCCGCCACCATAACCCTCGACGAGGGCATCCAGCAGAAAAGCGTTTGCTTGCCTATATTGTAGGGAAAATTCATCAAATGCGAAGTCTTGCCCCACCCGGGCGGCTTTCATCCAAGGCTGGCCGTCTGCTAGCTCAATACAGCGCTCTGGGGTCTCGTCCCCATGAAACTGCCATAAAGTAATTGGGGCTGCGGCCCTAATTGCAGAAAATTGCTCATCTGTGGCATTGACGACTAAACCAACCGCGTCTACCCCTGCTGGGAGCCTGGATATGAGTTGGGCAGCAACATTAGGGCTTAGGGCCCTTACGCTAGGGGGATAAAAAACAAAACCAACCGCATCAACCCCTGCAGCAATAGCCGCATCAATATCGCCAGAGGTCTTTAAACCGCAGATTTTGACTCTGGTACGACCCGGTGAGTGAGTAAGTAAGCCCATAAAGCAATGATAAGGCTTTAGGGCTTAGTTAACTGCGCAGGCAACCAAGAATTATCTAGCCAAGGCGCTGGGATCCCAAACTCCTCTGGGTAGGCAATTTTTGCTAAATAGAGGCCATCCGGCATAAAGGTCGGGGCTGCTATTTTTCTGTCTTTGGCTGCAAGAACTTCTGCCATCCAATCAGGTGTTTGTCGGCCCTGCCCGATTTGCAGAAAACATCCCACTAAATTGCGCACCATATGGTGCAAGAAAGCATTCCCGCGAAACCGAAAATACAACCATGGCTCTTCAGAAATAATCTCAATCGAGTACATAGTCTTGATTGGTGTTTTGCTCTGACACTCAGAAGATCTAAATGAGCTAAAGTCCTGCTCGCCAACCAAACATTCCGCTGATTTTTTCATGCCGTCGATATCCAACCATTTGTTGGGAGGTAGCAGTAAATAACCGGCGCGAGCATTTACCATGGGAGAGCGACAAGGTCCTGCATGCAAAGCATAGACATAGGTGCGCTCAAACGCTGAAAAACGGGCACTAAATTCCTCTGGAACTTCTTTGGCCCAATTAACCACAATCGATGGCGGCAAAAATGAATTGACTCCCCTGACCCATGAGAAATCTTCACGCTCTATATTGGTATCAAAATGAATTACCTGCCCTAGCGCATGAACACCAGCATCGGTCCTGCCTGCAGTAATGGTTTTAATAGGAGAATGTTTGCTGGCTTCACCAACAAAGGCTGTAATCGCTTTTTCTAGTTCATCTTGAACAGAATTTTGATTGACTTGTGTTTGCCAGCCAGAATATGAGCTGCCATCATACTGAAGACCAAGGGCTATACGCATTGCAATGCCCTCATGAACTTACGCATTACGGTGTGAGAGCTCCGCTAGCAAGCCCTGAGCTTCAATCGTGATGGCGGGATCAACTGAATTACTAAGCTTCAATACATCTTCTAAGGAATTCTTGGCAGCAGCAAAATCTTCGATCGTAATGTAAGCACGTGCCAGATTTAACTTCACGCGCAAGGTATCTGCTAGCGGGTTGGCGATAGGCGTAGGAACTACTTGAGGAGCTTGTGCCGACTTAGGCAACTCTAAATCGATCCCAGCAAATAGTGATTTGGCACGCTCAGGCATTTCAAGGGGGGTACTGGTAGGCTTATCTGGTGCACTGAAGTTAGTCAGCTCTGAGCGGCGAGCATTACGGGCAAAGCCCCATAACAGTAAACCTGTTAATGCAATAAAAGTAATCCCAAAAATGGCTGGGCCAAATCCACCCAATCCAAAATTATTCTCAACTGCTTTTTTCTCCTTGGATTTATCTAGGAGGCGCTGAAGGTCAGCAACGTTCTTTTCTAGCTCAGCAACCCGAGCCTTAGCTTGTTCTAGCTGCCTTTCTTGCGCAACTAGCTCTTCTGTATAGCGACGTTCTTGTTCATTACCATCAGCACTAGAACCAATCTTTAAACGATCTTTTGGAGATACTTCCTCAGCCTTTGTATTGCTAGACTTAGCTTGGCCCTGTGCGCCATTATCACCCTGCTCTGCACGCCATTCTGCATTAGCCTCAGCCACAAACTGATTCGCTTCTGCTGGACTGATTGAGCGCAATAATGCTTGACTTGGTTTATTTAGCTCGGCACCGGCTGCCAAACGATTAATGCTGCCACTGGCAAAGGCGTCTGGATTTGCTTTATATAAGGCCATCATGGTCTGATCTAAAGTCGCGCCATCCAATTGAGGCGCCATCATTGCCGCTATCTCAGAGAGAGTTTGTCCAGGCTTTACTAGAACCTTTTGCGTATCACCTATAAGCAAAGTAAATGTTTTGGTAATACTGCCGCTAGACCAGTTGAGATTTACCAATACATCTACAAAGGGATCATCAGCCACTGGGATAGCATTTACTGTCTCCACCAAGACAACCAACTGTTCCTGGGGGTTACGATAAATCGATAACTGTGGATTAAGATCTAAGATCTTCTGCGAAATCCCAAGACGCTCATACGCAATCTTAGGCAAAGTGCTTACTTTAAGAGTAGCTAAAGTAGCCTGCTCTTGCGCTCCAACTCGAATTGGGATCTCTACTTTCAGAGGCTCTCCAGATTTAGATAAGAGCGCAGGTGAGCCTAGGGAGATTGCCCAGGCTGCACAAGACCAACTAAGCCAAACCAAGCAAAGCGCTTTTACAAAGCGAAGTTGGCAATTTCTAAACATTATTTTTCGAGCAAGATTCTGAGCATGCGGCGCAATGGTTCTGCGGCCCCCCACAAGAGCTGATCGCCAACAGTAAATGCGCCTAGATACTCTGGGCCCATCGCCAGTTTATGCAAGCGGCCAATTGGTATAGTCATCGTGCCACTCACTGCTGCGGGAGATAGCTCACGCTCAGTTATTTCACGATCATTTGGAATGACTTTGACCCACTGGTTATCGTTAGCCAAAATCGCTTCAATTTCTTTGAGCGGGATATCTTTCTTAAGCTTTACAGTTAAACCTTGTGAGTGGCAACGCATAGCGCCAACGCGCACACAGATGCCATCAATGGGAATACTGCCAGGCGTGCGGAATGCAGGGCGTCCAAGAATCTTATTGAACTCAGAGCCGCCCTTCCACTCTTCTTTTGTTTGTCCATGTTCAACTGGTACATCGATCCATGGGATCACACTACCAGCCAATGCGGTATTGCGAAAATTTTCTTTTGGAAAACCTGATGATCGTAATGTCTCAGTAACCTTGCGATCAATATCTAAAATTGAAGAGGAAGGATTCGCTAACTCAGTAGCGACGCTGTCACGCAATGCGCCCATTTGCAGAAGCAATTCGCGCATATTCTGCGCACCAGCACCAGATGCTGCTTGGTAGGTCATGGCGCTGATCCACTCCACCACATCAGCTTTCACTAGACCACCCATGGCCATCATCATCAAACTTACAGTGCAATTAGCCCCAATCCAATTCTTGCCTCCAGCCGCTAATGCCTTATCAATCACTGCCCGGTTTACGGGGTCCAAGATCAATACAGCATCATCTTTCATGCGCAAAGCACTTGCAGCATCAATCCAATGGCCACTCCAGCCTGCAGCACGCAACTTTGGAAAGATGTCGTTGGTATAGTCGCCACCTTGGCAAGTGAGAATGATGTCGCAGCGTGACAAAGCTTTGATGTCATTGGCATCTTGCAAAGTACTTTCACTCTTGCTAACTGTTTTGCCATTTACCAATGGCGCTTGCCCGCCTGCCTGGCTAGTACTAAAAAATACTGGCTCGATCAAGTCAAAGTCTTTTTCAGATAGCATTCTGTCTAAAAGAACACTACCAACCATGCCGCGCCAGCCAACTAGACCTACCAATGGTGTTTTTGTATTTGCCATGATGAACTATTTAATCAATTTTCAATTTCGTTTTATGAAAGCGCCGCTACTACTGCATCACCCATTTGCACAGTAGATACTTTTTGAGTGCCTTCGGTATAAATATCTGCAGTACGTAAGCCTTGTGCCAATACTTTTTGCACAGCTTTTTCAATTCGATCTGCTTGATCGGGCATTCCCAATGAATAGCGTAGCATCATTGCTGCAGACAAAATGGTAGCTAAAGGATTGGCAATGCCTTTACCAGCGATGTCGGGCGCAGAACCATGACTTGGCTCGTATAAACCTTTGTTGTTCTTATCTAAGGATGCTGATGGCAGCATGCCAATCGAACCCGTCAACATGGCAGCCTCATCGGATAAGATATCTCCGAACAGGTTGCCAGTCACCACCACATCGAATGCCTTCGGAGCCTTGACTAGCTGCATTGCTGCGTTGTCGACGTACATATGGGATAGCTCAACATCGGGATAGTCTTTTGAAACTCGAATCATGACTTCACGCCAGAGTTGTGATGTTTCTAAAACATTAGCCTTGTCAACGCTACATACTTTTTTGCCACGCTTACGAGCCGCCTCAAAAGCAACACGACCAATACGCTCTACTTCAGGCTCACTGTAGTGCATAGTGTCAAAACCCTCGCGGGCGCCTTTAAATAATGGCAACTCTGAACTACGAATTCCACGTGGTTGACCAAAATAAATATCGCCATTAAGTTCGCGCACGATCAGAATGTCTAAACCGCCAATAATTTCTGGCTTGAGACTAGAGGCAGCAGTCAACTCTGGATAGCAAATGGCTGGTCTAAAGTTAGCAAACAACTCTAAGTGTTTACGCAAGCCTAAGATAGCTTGCTCAGGACGCAGCTCACGTGCAAGCGTGTCATATTTCCAATCCCCCACCGCACCAAACAAAATAGCATCTGCTTTTTTGGCTAACTCTAAGGTAGCGGGTGGCAATGGATGGCCGGCTACATCGTAGGCGGCGCCTCCGACGGGAGCTTCTTCCAAATCAAACTTTGGGCCGAGTGTTTTTAGTACTCGAACGGCTTGAGCAACGATTTCCGGGCCGATACCATCGCCCGGTAGAACTGCAATTTTCATGAAAGGCCCTTAAATCTAAAATTACGGCAATTGTGTCGCAAGCCATGGCATTTTGAGAATGCGCTCGGCTTCATAAGCCTTGATTTTATCTGCATGGCGCAGAGTTAAGCCAATATCGTCCAGACCATTAAAAAGGCAATACTTTCTAAATGGGGCTACTTCAAAGCTATATGCGCTGCCATCAGGGGTAATGACTTGCTGAGCCTCTAGGTCAATCGTCAACTGATAGCCGCTAAATGCCAGGGTTTCATTAAATAAGTGGTCAACCTGCATTTCTGTCAAAACGATCGGTAAAAGACCGTTTTTGAAGCAGTTATTGTAAAAAATATCAGCAAAGCTAGGAGCAATCACCGCTCTAAAGCCAAATTGATCCAGCGCCCAGGGGGCATGCTCACGCGAGCTTCCGCAACCAAAGTTTTTGCGAGCTAATAAGATTCCCGCACCTTTGTAGCGCGCTTGATTGAGAACAAAATCGGGGTTGATCGGACGAGTGCTGCAATCTTGCCCAGGCTCGCCATGATCTAAGTAACGCCACTCATCAAATAGATTTTGACCAAAGCCCGTCTTCTTAATCGATTTCAGAAACTGCTTCGGAATGATGGCATCAGTATCCACGTTCTCGCGATTAAGCGGAGCAACCAATCCTTTGTATACCGTAAATTTATCCATCATTCTGACTCTTGATATTTACTTCACAGGGGTAACGACAACATCCTTACCCTTAGTTTGTGACTGATTGTTTTGTGGACTACTAGAGCTATCCATTGCCTTGCCCATAGTCTGCAAGTCTTTACCCATGCCTTCCACCGTATTGCTACAAGCAGAAATTATTAGACCTGTAACACCAACAATGGCTAATCTAGTGATTAAAGATACTGGAGAGAATTTCATTTTTGATTACCCTTATGAAATCTTACGAACATCAACAAAATGGCCTTCAATCGCAGCAGCTGCAGCCATTGCAGGACTCACCAAATGGGTTCTACCGCCATTACCTTGGCGACCCTCAAAATTACGATTGGATGTAGAAGCGCAACGCTCGCCCGGCTCTAAGCGATCGGCATTCATTGCCAGACACATAGAACAACCGGGTTCGCGCCATTCAAAGCCGGCGGCTTTAAAAATACGATCCAAGCCTTCGCGCTCCGCTTGGGCTTTTACCAAACCAGAACCAGGAACCACTAAAGCTAACTTCACATTAGCTGCCACCTTCTTGCCAAGGCGATCCACCACCTTTGCGGCTGCGCGCATATCTTCTATACGACTATTAGTACAAGAGCCAATAAATACTTTATCTACAGAGATACTGCTCAATGGTGTATTTGGAATCAAGTTCATATATTCCAAGGCACGTTCCATTGCGGAACGTTTATTAGGATCACGCTCTTTTTCTGGATCAGGTACGGACTCTCCAATTGCAAGTACCATTTCAGGTGAGGTACCCCATGTCACTTGCGGTGCGATTTCTTCGGCGCGCAATTCGACCACTGCATCAAACTTTGCGTCGGCGTCAGAGTGCAAGGTTCTCCAATATTGCAAGGCTTGCAATAGCGCCGGCCCTTTAGGGGCGTATGGTCGGCCTTGAATATATTCAATCGTTGTTTCATCTACAGCAACCAGGCCTGCTCGTGCACCGGCTTCAATTGCCATATTGCAGATGGTCATACGACCTTCCATTGAGAGATTGCGAATCGCTTCGCCGGCAAACTCAATGGTGTAACCCGTACCACCGGCAGTGCCAATCTTTCCGATCACAGCAAGCACGATATCTTTAGCAGTAGAGCCAGGTTGTAAACGACCGTCCACCTTGACTAACATATTCTTGCTCTTTTTCATGAGCAAGGTTTGGGTCGCTAAGACATGCTCAACCTCAGAGGTGCCAATACCGAAAGCCAATGCGCCAAATGCACCATGAGTGCTTGTATGGGAGTCGCCGCAGACTACAGTCATACCTGGTAAAGTTGCGCCCTGCTCAGGTCCAATGACGTGGACAATCCCTTGGCGGGCATCGTTCATCTTGTACTGAGTAATACCAAAGGCATCGCAGTTTTGATCCAAGGTATCCACTTGCAATTTTGAAATTGGATCAGTAATACCCTCGGAGCGGTCTGTTGTCGGAACGTTGTGATCTGAAACTGCTAAGTTAGCTGAGATACGCCAAACAGGTCGGCCAGCTAGATTCAAGCCCTCAAAAGCCTGAGGGCTAGTTACCTCATGCAACAACTGACGATCAATATAGATCGTCGCCGTGCCATCTTCTTCAGAGTAAACAACGTGGTCATCCCACAATTTGTCATAAAGCGTACGAGACATAAGTGAGCTTTAATCCTTTACTTGCGATCCGAGAGCTTTGGAACTTTACGCGATGTTTCGCCAACATATAACTGACGCGGACGTCCAATCTTGTACTCAGGATCTGTGATCATCTCTTCCCACTGCGCAATCCATCCCACTGTTCTTGCTAGAGCAAAAACACAGGTAAACATATCAGTTGGGATTCCTAGAGCACGCTGCACAATGCCTGAATAGAAATCTACGTTTGGATAGAGTTTGCGACTCACAAAATACTCGTCTTCCAAAGCAATTTTTTCAAGCGTCATGGCTAGCTTAAATAATGGATCATCTTGCAAACCTAGTTCTTGCAATACTTCATGACAAGTTTCACGCATCAATTTAGCGCGTGGGTCAAAGTTCTTATAAACGCGGTGACCAAAGCCCATCAAACGAACGCTGGAGTTTTTATCTTTGACTTGGGCGATAAATTCATGAATCTTATCGACACCACCATTTGCTTGAATCTCGTTGAGCATCTGCAAACAAGCTTCGTTCGCACCACCGTGAGCTGCACCCCAGAGGCACGCAATACCCGCAGAAATAGCGGCGAATGGATTTGTACCAGAAGAACCACACAAACGCACAGTTGAAGTAGAAGCATTTTGCTCGTGATCTGCATGCAATATGAAGATGCGGTCCAGTGCTCGTACTAGTACTGGATTGATTTTGTACTCTTCACATGGGGTTGCAAACATCATGCGCATAAAGTTGGCGGTATAAGACAAAGAGTTATCCGGATAGATAAATGGCTGTCCGATAGAGTACTTATAAGACATTGCTACCAAAGTTGGCATCTTTGCAACTAAACGAATTTGCGCTACTTCCCGTGCATACGGATCGCTGTAATCAATTTCATCATGGTAGAAAGCAGCCATTGCACCAACTAAACCAGTCAATACAGACATTGGGTGCGCATCACGACGGAAACCGCGCAAGAAAAATTGCATTTGCTCATGAACCATGGTGTGGTGCATCACCATAGTTTCAAAATCTTTTTTCTCTTTTACATTTGGCAAATTGCCATTGATTAAGAGATAGCAAACTTCTAAGAAGTCACAGTCACTTGCAAGCTGTTCAATTGGATAGCCGCGATAGAGCAATTCGCCCTTATCACCGTCAATATAAGTAATTTTGCTATTGCATGAGGCAGTAGAAAGAAAGCCTGAATCGTAAGTGAACTTACCAGTCTGACCATAGAGCTTGCGAATATCGATTACATCAGGACCAACTGTCCCTTTATAAATTGGCAAATCAATATCTGGTGTGCCATCCGAAAAGGAGAGTTTTGCTTTGATGTCCGATTCAATCATTTCTAATCCTTAGTCATTCAAAATTATGATTAATACACTATTCGTTCACGTACTTTTACAGCTAAACCAAAATGCTGATTTATTTCTCTCTCAGCTTTCGTAAAACTATTTTGAAAGAGTCAGACTGCATCTCCTTCTCTAATGGGGCAACAGAATCCTTGCGCCCAATTAATAAGTCCATCAGGTCATTATCATCTAAGGCCAAAAGCCGGCTTAAAACCTCTCCATCCTCAACGCTTAACTGAGCGCCGTAGCGCTCAAAGAAACGCTCCAGAATTAAATCATTCTCCAGCAAGCCCCTTCGGGCATCGCTCTTAAGACGATATAGCTCTGCATTGCCCAGGGTCATACTGCCCTACGAACCATCAACTCCTTGATCTTGCCAATTGCCTTCGTTGGGTTCAGATGCTTAGGACATACATCTACGCAATTCATAATAGTATGGCAGCGGAACAAACGATAAGGATCTTCTAAGTTATCTAAACGCTCAGAGGTTTCTTCGTCACGGCTATCAGCGATAAAGCGATAAGCCTGCAACAACCCAGCTGGCCCAACAAACTTATCAGGATTCCACCAAAAAGATGGGCATGCAGTCGAGCAAGAGGCGCACAAGATGCACTCATATAAACCGTTTAACTCTTCGCGTTCTTCAGGACTCTGGAGGCGCTCTTTTTCTGGGGGTGGATTGTCATTTACCAAGTAAGGCTTGATCGATAAATACTGTTTAAAAAATAAAGTCATATCAACGATTAAGTCACGCACCACTGGCAAGCCAGGTAATGGGCGCAATGTGATGACCTTGGGTAAAGTCAGCATGTTCGTTAGGCAGGCTAAACCGTTTTTGCCATTAATATTCATAGCATCTGAACCGCACACACCTTCACGGCATGAACGCCGATAAGAAATAGATTCATCTTGCTTCTTTAAAGAAATCAAAGCATCTAATAGCATCCGCTCACCAGTAAGCTCTAACTCATAGCGCTGCATGCGGGGAGCAGCATCGACATCTGGATCGTAGCGGTAAATTTCAAATATACGAATATCGCTCATCTTCTATCTCTTTTACTTAAAAAGTACGTTCTTTAGGTGGCACTGAATCAACGGTCAATGGTTTTAACTGAACTGGTTTGTAGTCCAAGCGATTGCCCTCGCTATACCAAAGCGTATGCTTCATCCAGTGATCATCATCACGATGGGGATGATCATCATGCGAATGTGCACCGCGACTTTCTTTGCGAGCTGCAGCAGAAATCATCGTTGCATTGGCAGTCTCAACCAAGTTAGCGACTTCCAAAGCCTCAATCCGAGCAGTGTTGAAAATCTCAGACTTATCTTTAACCCAAAGATGCTTTGCACGCTCAGTCAATTTTGCCATTTGACGAACGCCCTCGTCCATCAATTCCTGATTACGGAATACACCAGCATATTTCTGCATACATTTACGAATGTCATTTGCAACGTCTTGGGCATATTCACCAGAGCTAGAGTTATCCAAGGCGGCAATGCGAGCCATCGTTTGCTCGCCAGCATTCGCAGGCAATGGTTTGAACTCACGATTCTTCAGGTTCAGACCAACAATATGATTACCAGCCGCGCGGCCGAATACCAAGAGATCGAGCAATGAGTTTGTACCTAATCGGTTTGCCCCATGTACTGAAACACATGAGCACTCACCAATTGCATATAAACCATTGACCACTTCATTGTGCTTACCATTTGCTGGCACAACCACTTGACCATGAATATTCGTTGGAATGCCACCCATCTGATAGTGAATCGTTGGCACAACTGGAATCGGTTCTTTGGTCACGTCAACGTTAGCAAAGTTCATACCAATCTCATAAACGGAGGGCAAACGCTTCATGATCGTCTCAGCACCAATGTGCGTTAAGTCGAGGACAACATAGTCACCATTAGGACCACAACCACGACCCTCTTTGATTTCTTGATCCATGCAACGTGAAATGAAATCCCTTGGTGCAAGATCTTTATAGGTTGGTGCGTAGCGTTCCATGAAACGCTCGCCATCTTTATTGCGCAAAATAGCGCCTTCACCGCGACAACCCTCAGTCAACAAAACGCCTGCGCCAGCAACTCCAGTGGGATGAAATTGCCAGAACTCCATATCTTCCAAGGGGATATCTGCGCGGGCCGCCAGGCCCATACCGTCACCAGTATTAATAAATGCATTAGTCGATGCATCCCAAATACGGCCAGCACCACCAGTTGCCAAGAGTACAACTTTGGCTTCAAGGATATATACCTGACCCGTTTCCATTTCAAGCGCAGTAACACCAACAACATCGCCCGCGTCATCACGAATTAAATCTAGGGCTAACCACTCAACAAAGAAGTTTGTTTTAGCGCGTACATTGCGTTGATACAAAGTGTGCAGCATCGCATGACCTGTGCGGTCAGCGGCAGCGCAAGCACGCTGCACTGGCTTTTCCCCATAATTGGCAGTATGGCCACCAAATGGACGCTGATAAATAGTGCCATCGGGGTTGCGGTCAAACGGCATCCCAAAATGTTCAAGCTCATAGACTGCTTTTGGCGCTTCACGACACATAAACTCGATCACATCTTGGTCACCCAACCAGTCAGAACCTTTGATGGTGTCGTAAAAGTGATAGTGCCAATTATCTTCACTCATATTGCCTAGTGAGGCACCGATACCACCCTGCGCAGCAACCGTATGTGAGCGTGTTGGAAATACTTTTGTTAGTACAGCAACATTGAGGCCAGCTTCTGCTAACTGCAATGAAGCACGCATACCCGAACCACCCGCACCAACGATTACGGCATCAAAACGACGGCGTGGCAATGATTTTTGAATTACAGTCATCGAATTACACTTTCCACAAAATTTGTACCGCATATGCTGCGCAAGCAACGAGATACAGCACGGTCAACACTTGGAGTGTTAAGCGAATGCTGACAGGCTTGATGTAATCCATCCAGATATCACGCACACCAATCCAAGCGTGATAGAAGAGGCTAAACAAAGCCAAAAAGCTCAGAAGCTTCATGAACTGATTAGCAAATAAGGCAGACCAACCTTCATAAGTTGCGCTACCAGTGATGCAATAGTCAACTAACAAGACAATCGTAAATACAACCATCACAATCGCTGTAACGCGCTGGATGATCCACTCCTTTAGACCATAATGCGCTCCTACTACTAAGCGCTTTGGTCCAATTTGATAAATGGGCATGAAATATCCTTAATGAAGAGGCGCTTAGTACAAGCCAAATAATTTGAGACCCACTACTGCGGTCAAGGCCAGGCCAAGAGAAAAAACAATAATGGCCGAACGATTGGCTTCAGACTTCTCTACACCGATTTCCAAATCGAGCAAGAGGTAGCGTATACCGGCGCAGAAGTGATGCAAGAATGCCCAGATCAAGCCAAGACAAATGATTTTTACAAAGAAGCTGCCAGTGAAGGCTTGGAATTTTTGGTAACTCAGCTCAGATGCAAGACTTTGATCAAAGAGATACAGAATGAATGGCAATAAGAGAAACAATGCTGCGCCGCTAATGCGGTGAAGGATGGAAACTTTACCCGCCCAAGGAAGGCGATATTTAACCAGCTGGGCTAGTCCAATGTTTCGATAAACCGGCCGATCTTTTTTTACGTCCTGCTGTGCATCAACCATGGGTGATCTCTATACGTATGTGGAGGTTTAATGTATTTTTGTTGTGTTGCAACATATTCTATTGGAAACCTTAATGGTGGTGAGGATTTTTAGTGTTTAAAAGCGTTAAATAGGGGTTTTAACCCATATTCAGTTCAATTTATTCTCGTAATGCTGCTCAGAAGTGTCGTATATTGCGTGCCGAATTTCTACAGGCTTGTTCCCATAAGTAAAGGCCACCCTTTCAACAGAGAGCAGTGGAGCGCCAACTGGCAATTGGAGGTGACCTGCTAAGGCCTCATTGGCAGCTATCGCTTTAATTTTTTCCTCTGCGCGCACCATATGGGTGGCGTATTCACTCTCATAGAGAGCGTATACC
>CAIVXR010000107.1 GCA_903909925.1 uncultured beta proteobacterium
CCAGTTGTGGCTTCAACAGCCGTAGCAGGTGCGGTCAAAAAGTCGTGCGCACGATGCATGCCACGTTTGGAAGGTGATTTTTTATTTTGTTGGACGGCCATATTGAACTCCTAAGCAAGGCGATATTCTAGCATGACAAAGCCCCTAAATGCTTGATTTATCTATAGAGAATACTTAAAACAACAGGGAAAACAGAGCTCTATTTATGAATTTTTCTTCATATTTTTCAAGATGTTAAAGGGATTTTCACGTTCATCTAAGCCCTCCTCTTCATCCTCAAGCCCAAACACTGTGGCATGGGGTTCACAAAAGCCCTCTGGATGCTTTGGAATCAAAGGCAAGGACAGTAAAACCTCGTCTTCTATGGTCTCCAATAGGTTGAAATGCTGGCTGGCCACCAAGGGTTCCTGCTCTTCGTCCTCCAAAGGGTAGTCATCGGCCTCAGCCTCACTGCCTACCAAGATAAAACGGCGTTTTTCGTCTAAATCTACGGTGCAATCCTGCAGGCAGCGCTGGCAAACCAAATGAAGGCGCCCTTTTAAGGCTAAATTCAAGATTTGTGCAGGCTCACTTCCGGGCGAATCCTCAAAATGGGTCTCCATTTGCCAGGCAAAACCATCACCTGGATTAAGGCTCGAAGCCTCCATAGCAAGCCTTGGCATATCGGTCATCGCCAAGAATCCAGCCCCCCGATAAGACTGCGGGGCACAAAAATCGACCTTTTTTAAAGCAATGGCATCGGCCGATAACTGAACTTGAGGTAAAACTTGATTACGATTCATGGCATCAGTCTAAATCAAGGCATCCTCGAAAGTGTGCAGCAATGAGTAACTCAATGAATTCACCTAAAAATCCGCCCCTTATTTTGGCCTCTACCTCAGCATATCGCCGTGAGCTTTTAGAACGCCTACGCATTCCTTTTGAAGTGGTCTCCCCTAAAGTAGATGAAACGCCTCTCACTGGTGAGAGTACTTTGGACTTAGCGCTGCGTCTTGCATATGCAAAAGCAACAGCAGTTGCAAAAGAACATCCTCATGCATGGGTGATTGGCTCTGATCAAGTGGCAGATTTATGCGGCGCTGCAATTGGTAAACCAGGGAACTTTGAGAGGGCCTTAACGCAACTCCAACTCATGCGCGGCCAAACCGTCACTTTTCATACAGCACTTTGCTTGATGAAGGGTGACACACAAACTACCTTAAATATTCCCACTGAAGTGACTTTTCGAAAACTCTCAGATGATGTTTTAGAGAGTTACTTGCGCACAGAAGAACCCTATGACTGCGCTGGTAGCGCCAAGTCGGAAGGTTTAGGCATTACCCTGCTCGAGTCGATCAAGAGTGATGATCCTACTGCCCTCATTGGCTTACCGCTGATTGCTTTAAGTGGTTTATTGCGTGATGCCGGCTTTGTCATTCCATCCAGAAATTAACAGCTCAATAAAAATTATTTATGGCACAACTTGGTACGCTCTATCTAGTTCCAAATACCTTAGGTGATGATGCGCGTACCGAGCAACTGCCATGGGTCTTACCCGCTGAAACTATCGCTCAAGCTGCAAAACTGAAATACTGGATTGTGGAAGATGCTAAGACAGCACGTGCCTTATTAAAAGCAGTTGATAGTGTTTCACCTCTAGCTTGCACGATTCAAGAAATGCAAATGAGTGAATGGCGTGGCGTAGCTCGCAATGCTAAGTACGGTGATGCTGTGAAGCCAGCAGATTTACTCAAGCCACTACTGACTGGCAATGACATGGGCCTAATGTCTGAAGCAGGTGTGCCTGGGGTAGCTGACCCTGGTGCAGAGCTAGTTCTAGCAGCACATCAACTTGGAGCGCGAGTAAAACCTTTGGTGGGGCCAAGTTCAATCTTGTTGGGCCTAATGGCCAGCGGCCTCAATGGTCAGCACTTTGCTTTTCAGGGTTACTTGCCACAGGAAAACCAAGAGCGCAGCGTCAAACTCAAGCAACTAGAAGCAGAATCTCGAAAACTCCAGCAAACTCAGATTTGGATTGAGACCCCCTATCGCAATACGGCGATGCTGATGGCTTGTATCAATTCACTTGCGCCACAAACTTTACTTTGCTTAGGGGTGGATCTCACGCTTACTTCTGAAATGATCACAACACTGTCCATTGCAGATTGGCGTAAGCGCTATCCAAATGAAGCTGCCTGCGCCCCACTACAAAATAGGCCAACTGTATTTCTACTATTGGCCTAAATGTTTTCTCTGCGTTTTAAACGCTTGATTTTTACTTGAGATCTGGCGACTTCACTAAAGCTTTGCCAGCCGCTGCGCCAGCCTCTGCCCCAAAGCGTTTAGCGACACGCTCAGCAAAATTTTCTTTCATGGTGTAGTCCAGAATATCTGGGGCCTTAAAGATATCGCGTGCTACCGACTCTACCGTGCCGTAACCATCTGCTAAACCAATCTTGACAGCCTGCTCACCGTTCCAAATACGTCCAGAAAATAAATCAGGAACATCTTTTAAGCGTGTGCCGCGACCTTCTTTGACCACCGCAATAAATTGCTGATGAATTTCATCGATCATGGTCTTAACCATTTCAACCTGTTTAGGATCCTCTTTACTAAAAGGATCGAGCATGCCCTTATTAGATCCCGAAGTAATCATGCGACGAGTCACGCCTAATTTATCCATCAGGCCCGTGAAACCAAAGCCTTCCATAATCACGCCAATTGAGCCAACCAAGCTGGCCTTATCAACCAAGATCTGATCGCCAGCGACTGCAACGTAGTAACCACCTGAAGCACAAATATCTTCAACCACGACATAAAACGGTTTATTTGGATAGAGCTTTCGCAAACGATGGATCTCGTCATTCATCATGCCAGCTTGCACTGGTGAACCGCCTGGACTATTAATCCGCAGAACAACGCCAGCACTGTGCTCATTCTCAAAAGCAGAAACCAGTGAAGAGTTGATATCTAAGGCATTAGCCATAGAGCTTGATGAAATCTCACCCTCCAGCGTCACCATCGCAGTGTGCTTTTCTACACCCATGCCGCGCCCAGGAAGATGAAAATCAAATACTGAAAGAATGACTCCGACAATGACGACTAAGGTCAGTACGCGGAGTACAGCCCTCCAGCGACGCGTCTTGCGGGTCTCCTTCAAATTCTCCAAGAGCAAATGTTCAAGAGCTTGACGTTCCCAGTTGGGGTTTGGATTATTTTCCATCTTTGATTCCTTAGTATTGCCTAATATTTAGAGATTCTGTTTTAGCCATTGTGACAGTTCTGCCACATCATCGACATGGGCTAATGATTTTGAGGTCTTGAGCGTATTCGGTGGATGAGCACCATAGGTTACTGCAACAGCATCTACTCCGGCATTGGCTGCCATGTCTAAATCGTGCGTTGTATCGCCAATCATCAGCATGCGGCGAGTAGGTACTTGGGTTACATCCGATAACTCTAGCAACATCCCAGGATGGGGTTTTGAGAAAGACTCATCGGCTGTGCGCGTTTCATGAAAGAGGTGGCCAATCTGATGGTGCTCTAAAGAGCGATCCAAGCCTACTCTAGATTTGCCAGTTGCTACAGCCAGGAGATATTGATCGTCCCGCAGTTTTTCTAAGAGCTCACGAATACCAACAAATAAATCAAGCTCATGGTCTTTAGCAAGATAGTGAAAACGAAAGCGATCCGTTAATTTTGGAAAGTGTACTGGCTCAATCCAAGGAACTGCTCTACGTAACGAATCGGTAATTCCTAAACCGATCACTGAGCTCGCCAACGCATCATCAGGCTCTTTGAAACCTAAGTCTCGACACGCTTGCTGAATGCAATGCACGATGGTTGGCGTGGAATCCATAATGGTTCCGTCCCAATCCCAAACGATCAGGTCATAGCGGCGATCAGATTTATCGACTGGACTCATTGCTCTTCTGTTGCTACAAAATTTTTCATCATGGCTGCAAATTCAGGTGGCAGAGGAGATTCAATCCGCATCTTTTCACCTGTGCGTGGATGTGTGAAACCCGCAAGGTGAGCATGTAGATATAGGCGTTTAGATTTAATTGCCTTATCTAGATCTTCAAAGCCATACTTATCATCACCTAAGATGGCATGACCCAGTTTTTGAAGATGCACCCGGATCTGATGGGTGCGCCCCGTCTTTAATTGCGCTTCGGCCAAAGTAATCGCAGCTCCCTCACGCTGCATTATTTTAGTTACCCGCAAAGCAGTGTGACTAGGTAAACCTTCGGGATCTACACGAACTCTGCGTTCACCATTGGCTAAAAGATATTTGTGAAGTGGGTACTTGAGTTGCATCACTTGGGCACCCTGTTCAATTTCTCCATGGGCAAGTAAGTAATAACGTTTATCGGTTTGACCTTCGCGAATTTGACGATGGAGCTCAACTAGAGCACTCCGCTTTTTTGCCAGCAGCAGTACGCCAGAGGTATCTCGATCTAAGCGATGAACCAATTCCAGAAATTTCAGTTCAGGGCGAGTGATGCGTAAAGTCTCAATCACCCCTAAGGCAATTCCGGAGCCCCCATGCACTGCTAGACCAGGAGGCTTATCGACTATTAATAGTGCTTCATCCTCAAAGAGAATTGGCATTTTGTCTGAGTAGCCCTGGGCACGCGATTTCGTTTGTGCACTATTGACTGCTGCCATTTGGGCAGGTTCAGCAATTCGGACTGGTGGAACCCGAACGACATCCCCCTCGACTAGGCGAGTGGTTGGCTCCGCCCGCTTTTTATTCACCCGCACCTCGCCAGAGCGAATAATCCGGTAAACGTGACTTTTAGGAACCCCTTTAGCCCAACGCAGCAAATAATTATCCAAACGCTGCCCAGCCTCTTCTGGACCTATGGTCTGCAGAAGTACTGCAGCTGGAGCACGGGCTGAGGCTGTTTTTGGCTTAGAAACTGGGTCGGATTTCATGATTTATTTCTCTTGCCGCCTCGTTCTAGGACGACAAGGGACTCAACAATACCCCATTGTCATTCAACTTGTGCCGTATAATCAACGCTCTAGCCAATTTATTGGCCCGGGACGAACCTGATTCAGGTTTGAATCGTGGAGCTTGGAGTCGCCCTTTAAAAGACTCCCGGGGTTGCCCCTCCCCCGTTGTAATGAGGCGCAGGGTTGGTGTGCCGTATGCCGCGACCCGCGATTAGAAGACAGTTTTTAGGCGCGCGCCTGCATTGATGACCTAAAGGAGGTCTCTGCGGCGATCGTCAAGTGTGGCACCGATTTAACCAACAGTTAACTGGGTGAACTGAGTAAAAGATACTCAGATTTGCATGATCCACACTATTAAACCGCCATAGGTTATGCCTTGGGTGGTATCTAACTTGTCCCTTAACGCAGCGCGCAACGACATCCTCCCCCATAGGAGAGTGTTATGAAACGCATGTTATTTAATGCAACTCAACAAGAAGAGTTGCGAGTTGCCATCGTTGATGGTCAAAAACTCATCGATATTGATATCGAAGCTGCCGGTCGTGAA
>CAIVXR010000108.1 GCA_903909925.1 uncultured beta proteobacterium
AGAGGGCGGTATGGGATAAGACTAAGCGTCAAGGCCGCAACAGCTGGGGCGTTAGAAGAGCAGCTCGACCTGTTTGGTTTAAACGCTCAGCAGGTGTGAGAACACGTGTTCAGTCAGGCGCTGCCAGAATGAAACGCTTTCATCACAGCGCTATCAAATAAATACAATAAGAATAAAAACACCTACGCATGCCAGAAAATAATTCCACTGAAGATTCAGGGTTACAAGAATCTTTTCTCTCGCATTTGTTTGAGTTGCGTGATCGTGTTATTAAGTCGACTCTAGCAATTCTTGCTGTATTTGTTTGCTTGGTTTATTGGGCTCCGGATATTTTCCATTTATTTGCACAGCCACTATTGCAAGCATTGCCTGTCGGTGGAAAAATGATTGTTACCGATGTCACTGGATCTTTCTTTGTGCCAATGAAAGTGACTATGTTGGTAGCATTTCTGATTGCCTTGCCAGTGGTAATGTATCAACTCTGGGCGTTCATTGCACCAGGCTTATATATGCACGAGCGTAAATTGATTTTGCCTTTGGTGGTCAGTAGTTACAGCTTGTTCATTATTGGTATGGCATTTGCCTACTTCTTAGTGTTTCCAACAGTCTTCAAATTCATGGCAAGTTATAACGCACCCTTGGGCGCCGAGATGTCTACTGACATTGATAACTATTTAAGTTTTGCTATGACAACCTTCTTGGCTTTTGGCATCACCTTTGAGGTGCCAGTTGTTGTAGTTGTCCTTGTGCGCATGGGTATGGTGCCTTTAGCTAAGCTGAGAGAAATTCGCCCCTATGTCATCGTAGGGGCCTTTGTGGTCTCTGCAGTTGTGACTCCGCCAGATGTGCTTTCACAGTTACTACTGGCTGTGCCAATGACACTGCTTTATGAATTAGGTTTATTGATTGCGCGGCTTTATGTACCTAAGCCTGCAGATGACGATACCAGCAAAGAAGATCAAGTGAGCTCAGCATCAGCCTGATTTTTAAAACTCCTAGACACAGTAGTTTCTAGCCAATCGGTAACACGGTCAAAGCGGTAACGTCTTTGACGCAGGTTGCCTTCAAGATCTATCTCAGAGTCAGCAAAAGCCTTGCCAGCCGCTAGCAGTGCGCGGCGCTGTTGAATAGTTTCAATTTGAATCAATCTCGGTAAGATCTTCGGTAATTCCCAGCGGATGTCTACGACTACGCAATGTTCATGCTGTAGTTGACTTACCTCGCTTAATAACAACTCTGCTTTACTGAAATTAAATTGGTTGGCAATGATGATGCGATGGCAAAGCAGTACCCAATCTTCATCCAATTTATGTTCGGCATGATTAATGGCTTTTTCTGCGTATTGCGCTAACTCAAACCATTCATTTAATTTAGGGTCAGGGCAACTTTCCAAAATCTTACTTAGTAATTCTTTTGCTTCCGGCACGCCTTGTTGATGCGCTTGCCATACCCAGTAGGAAGCTTGTAGACCGCGAACCTTCTCTTCACTCTTTTCACGCTTGCGCCAAAGATTAGCTCCTTTGCGAAGTTGTGCCTGTGCGTGACCAAGATCAGCAGCGCGATCAATGCAGCGATCACTTTCTGCAGCGTTATAGCCAGAGAACTGTGGGCGACGATAAATTTCGACTAGTGCATACCAAGCATCTAGATCACCGTCTTTGGCGGCAAGCTCTAACAAATAAGCTGCTTTCTTAAGAGAGGCATTTGATTTGTTCTGTTCTAAATCAGCGCTTCCATCTAATTGCGCCAGGCGTAAGCCAAGGGTGAGTCTTGCAATCGTTAAGCCAAGCTCAGCGGCTTGAGTAAGGGCATCTTCATTTTGTTCATCAAGCCAAACTTGCCATAGAGAAGAGAGGGCTTCATTTTTGGGCTGCAACTTAATCAGCAACTCTTTTGCGTTAGTTGCAAAAGAAGACTCGCTGTCCGCAAGCTCCTGCAGATATTGTTTGGCTATTTTTTGTAAACCCACAAAATCTAAAGAGGCAATCTTTTCTAGGGCAGGAGATGAGCTCGCCTTTTTGAGCC
>CAIVXR010000109.1 GCA_903909925.1 uncultured beta proteobacterium
AATCGCATCTGCAAGATTAACGATAAAGATAGACATACCTTCGGATTTGCGTTGCACCTCATTAAGCGGAGTGGTGCGAGCTAGCAAAATCATGAGATCAGAATGCTGAATACGGGAGATCCAAACTTTCTGCCCATTGACAATATACTTATCCCCTTTTTTGACAGCAGTAGTCTTTAGTTTGGTGGTATCAGTGCCGGTAGTAGGTTCTGTTACTGCCATACTTTGTAGACGTAATTGCCCGCTGGCAATTTTTGGTAGATACATTTTTTTTTGTTCTTCAGATCCATGGCGAAGTAATGTTCCCATGTTGTACATTTGTCCATGACAAGATCCTGCGTTACCACCCGCGAAGTTAATTTCTTCCATGATGACAGAGGCCTCCGCCAAACCTAATCCAGAACCGCCATATTCTTCTGGTATTAGGGCTGCTAACCAGCCAGCCTCAGTCATGGCATTTACGAAAGCCTCTGGGTAGCCTCGTTCATGATCTACTTTTTGCCAGTAGGCCGAGTCAAATTTTCCGCAGAGGTCTCGTAAGGCCTCACGTATTTCTTGGTACTGGTCTGGCTTGGGTATAGGGTGATTCATGAAGCTCTCGTTTTATCGGTTTTATGGATTATTTTGGGTACAGACGCTAGTTTAAGCAAGATTTGAAAATCTTGGAGAATGACGAAAATCAGGCGAAAATAGCTTCATTAATCTTTACCAATTAATAAACACAGGGGATGAGCTTTCCAATGCAAAAGAATCGCCAACAAATCCTTTCTGGGGTCAAAATTTTAGAGTTAGGACAACTCATTGCTGGTCCGTTTGCCTCAAAAACACTCGCCGATTTTGGAGCAGAAGTGATTAAGGTGGAGGCGCCAGGTCTGGGCGATCCGCTGCGTAAGTGGCGCATGCTACATGAGGGAACATCAGTTTGGTGGCAAGCGCAATCACGCAATAAACAATCGATTTGTTTAGATCTGCGGGTAAAGGAAGGACAGGCAATAGCCAGAAAGCTAGCGCTTGAGGCAGATGTTGTCATTGAAAATTTTCGACCGGGCACATTAGAGAAGTGGGGTTTGGGCTGGGAAGAGTTGCATCAGGCAAATCCAAAATTGATTATGTTGCGCATCTCTGGTTATGGGCAGGATGGACCTAGACGTGATGAGCCTGGTTTCGCAGCAATTGGTGAAGCGATGGCAGGCTTACGTTACATCACGGGTCACCCGAATGAAGTGCCGGTGAGAGCAGGTGTATCTCTTGGCGATACCATCGCAGGTTTACATGGTGCCCTTGGCATACTGCTCGCTTTGTATGAGCGAGATGCTCGCGGTGGCCAGGGTCAGATGATTGATGTCGCTTTATACGAAGCAGTATTTAATCTAACCGAAAGTCTATTACCAGAGTACTCAGCATTTGGTGCAATACGTCAGCCAGCTGGCGGCGCTTTACCTGGGATTGCTCCTTCTAATGCCTATCGATGTGCTGATGGACAGTATGTCTTGATTGCTGGCAATGGCGATTCTATCTATAAGCGCTTGATGGCTTTAATTGGCAGGGTAGATTTGGGTGAAGACCCAGCACTAGCATTTAATGACGGACGCGCAAAACGAGTAGCTGAAATTGATGCAGCAATTAATGCTTGGACACAAACTTTGACTTTAGACCAAGTTCTTGAAGGTTTATTGGAGGCAGAGGTTCCTGCCGGCAAGATTTATACGGCAAAAGATATTGCTGAAGATCCTCACTATCAAGCAAGAGGTGTGATTGAAACTGTGCAGGCGGCGAATGGTCTCAAAGTACAAGTCCCCGGAATTATCCCTAAGCTTTCGCAAAACCCTGGATCAATTCGTTATCGTGCCCCTACCTTAGGGGAGCATACTGATGAAGTGCTTAAATCTGCTGGCCTGACTGAAGAACAAATTACGATTCTGAAAAAATCTGGAGTCCTCTCTTAATGGATCATGCGCTCCAGCATTTTTTTGGATGGTTTGGTATGCCATCCGTTGGATTACCAGCTGTTTTTATCAGTGCATTTGTTTCTGCGACACTGTTGCCAATTGGTTCAGAGCCGATTCTATTTGGGTATACCGAGCTTAATCCGGGTATGTATTGGATTGCGATCTTGGTTGCAACCGTTGGCAACACCATGGGTGGTATGTTTGATTGGTGGCTAGGGCTCATTTCTCGAAATGGCTTTGAATCATTAAAAGGCCCCACTCATAGCCGTACGCAACTTTGGCTAGAAAAGCGGGGGCCTAAAATGCTGCTCCTGTCTTGGTTACCCGGCTTTGGCGATCCCCTTTGTATCGCAGCAGGCTGGCTGCGCTTAGCCTGGCTTCCATGCCTCATTTACATGTTTATTGGTAAATTATTGCGTTACCTGACTATGACATGGATGCTCACCTTAGTCCCTGATAGTGTTTGGCATCAATTAGGGCATTGGCTGCATTTGATCTAGCTATCCAAAGCCATTTAGACAGCACAATACTTCTGTTGGATCTCATCGTTATTCAAGAGATTTTGAGCGGTGTCATGGAATACGATTTCACCTTGATCAAGAATGAAAGCACGATCTGAGATCTTCAAAGCTTTCTGTACATTTTGCTCAACTAAAAGAATGGTAAGACCCTGCTGTTTTAGCTTTGCAAACAACTCAAACATCTCTTCAACGAGAACTGGCATGATGCCCTCAGATGGCTCGTCTAACAGGATCACCTTGGGTTTGGCAATCATTGCTCTAGCAATCGCCAGCATCTGCTGCTCCCCGCCCGACATTGAAGTGCCGTCTTGGTGAAGACGCTCTTTTAGCCTCGGAAAGGTTTCAGCAATTTCATCGACCAGGATATTCATATCCCCACGATTTTTTTGACTAATGACACCAAGCTCTAAGTTTTCTTTAACGGTGAGGCCTGGAACAATCCGCCGGTCTTCAGGAACGTAGGCTAAGCCTAGATGAAAGCGTTCATGGGCAGGCAGATCTAAAAAAGAGATGCCATCAATTGAGGCTTTGCCTTGACGTTTAGAAAGTAATCCCATCAGCGATCGCAGGGTGGTGGTCTTACCAGCACCATTGCGTCCCATAAGGGTCACAATTTCACCTTTATTGACATCTAAAGAGATCCCTTGCAGGACATGACTGCGGTCGTACCAGGCATTTAAGTTTTCAACGCGCAACATAGATTACTTTCAATTTAATCTTGACCTAGGTACACCCGACGTACCTCAGTATTATTTTGAATTTCTTCAGGAGTACCTTCTGCCAAGAACTCACCATGATGAAGCACAATAATCCGCTTACAAAGCCCCATGATCAGTTTCATTTTGTGTTCTACCAAGATCACTGTGCGCTCATTAGCCAAAGTCTTAATGAGATCCATCATGACCAAAGTTTCTTCCGGCGACATGCCAGCAGTGGGTTCGTCTAGCAGTAAAAGACTAGGACTACAGGCTAAAGCCATAGCAATTTCTAATGCACGTTGCTGTCCATGAGCAAGATCACCTGTTTTTTTATTACGCAGGTGCTCGAGATTAACGCGGCGCAAGAGTTGGTCGGCTAGATCAATTGGCTCAGCGTAGCTCTGCGCATTGCGAATAAAGTTATAGCGGGCTGTTTCCATTTGTGCAGCCACGCGCACATTTTCATGAACAGTCAGCTGTTTAAACACATTGGTAATTTGAAAGCTCTTAGAGATTCCAATACGAGCAAACTCATGCTGCTGTAAACCAGTAATGTCTTTACCATTAAATAATATTTGACCGCTACTAGGAGGGAAGGCACCACTTAAGATATTAAAAAATGTACTTTTCCCTGCGCCGTTAGGGCCAATAATGGCAGTTAATGTTCCTGGCATAAAGCTAGTAGAAATATTTTGCAATGCCTTGAACTTGCCAAAACTTTTACTGATATTGCGAGCCTCAAGAATGGGAGTAGTGGTTGCGCTATTCATTATTTTGAACTCTGCCCAATATGTAGCCTATTCAAAATAGTGCCCCAGATGCCCTTAGGAAAGAATAAGACGAAGAACATAAAGACCAAGCCTACCACCGCCATCCAGTGTTTAGTGAAGGTAGTAACCACGTCCTCTAAGTAAAGCATGACTGCTGCACCAATGAAGGGTCCAAAGAATGTACCCATACCACCCAAAATACTCATCATTACCGCTTGACCAGATTGTAAGTAGTGCAGCGAATCAATTGGCACGATGGAGAGATGCAGGGCGCGAAGAGAGCCAGCTAAACCGCAGATGGCCGCAGACAATACAAATACCAGTAACTTGGTTTTAGCTACGTCGAATCCGCAGGCAGCCGCCCGCTTTTCATTCTCGCGAATAGCTTCCATCACAGCTCCTAGCGGAGAGTTCAGAATGCGTGAGATCAACCAAATTGCAATTACTACAAAAAACAGAATGATGTAGTACTTCACTAGTGGATTCAAAAAGTCTACTGGTATGCCAACAACATTGAATGTGTCTACTCGAACACCGCGCAAACCATTTTCACCACCAGTAAAGCTTTCGGCTTTATAAAAAATGTAATAAACAATTTGCCCAAGGGCTAGGGTCACCATTGAAAAATAGATGCCACGAGTGCGGATTGCCAGAAAACCCATAATGAGTCCGCCAATCGCCGCGCCAATGATGCCAATGAGAATGGCGGCTGCCCAAGGTACTCCGTAATGCACGATTGCGATGCCAGTAAAGTAGCTGCCGATACCCAAGAAGGCCGCATGACCGAATGAGAGCAGACCCATATAGCCAAATAAGAGATTAAAGCCCATAGCAAATAAGCCGAAGATCAAAATGTTGATCGCCAGAGCTTCGTAGGGCATGATGAATGGAAAGATAGCCAAGAATGCCGTACTGACTAGTACGCGATGACGGGCGATGATTTGGAAAAGAGAGTTCATCAGTTACAGGGCTTAGCCCATAGCCCCCGCTTTTCCGAATAGTCCTTGAGGGCGAATCAATAAGACAATAGCCATCAAAATAAAAATAGATAGTTCGGCAAGATCTGGAAAGAAGAGAGAGGTCATGCTGTAGACGACTCCAACTAAAAGGCCAGCTACAACTGCGCCAACGGGAGAGCCCATGCCACCAACCACGGTGACTACAAAAGATTCTGCCAAAATTGGAATACCCATCTCTGGGTTTACAGAGCGTGTGGGGGCAGCCAAAATTCCGGAAAGACCTGCGATTGCACAGCCCAATCCAAATACCAGTAACCAAACCCTAGCAATATCAACACCTAGAACTTTAACAATTTCTTGATCAGCGGCACCCGCCTTAATAATGAGTCCGTAGCGGGTTTTTTGAATCAAGAACCAAACGCCAAAAATAATGAGGGCAGTTGCAGCAATGAGAAAGAGTCGGTATTTAGGAAAATAGCCAATACCAACGTTCATAGTACCGCCAAGACCTTCTGGAGTTACTGAAGGAAGGCCTTCAATGCCGAAAGTCACTCGCATAGCTTCGATCAGAACATAGGAGAGACCGAAGGTGAGTAGTAATGGGTAATCTAGTCCGCGACCATAGAGTGGTCGCACTAAGAATCGCTCTGTTAATAGGCCCAAGCAACCTGTGAATAAGGGGGTTAACAGGAGGCTAAACCAGAAGTTTCCAGTAATCCCAAGAAAATAAACGCCCAAGAATGCACCCACCATGAAGAAGGCGCCATGAGCAAAGTTCACCACGTTGAGCATGCCAAAGATCAGGCATAAACCAAGAGCAAGGAGCGCATAGATGCTACCCAGGGCTATGCCTGTAAGCAGCTGCATGCATAAAAGTTCGAATGTCAAACCAGTCATAAATATACTCAGAAAAACTCCCCTTGATCCGTCAAGATCAGGGGGAGTAGATCAAGGCAAATCAGTGATCTGCCTTGAATTGAAGTATTAGGCTTTATGGCCTAATTCTGCGCAAGTACGCATATTCTTCTCAGTAGTAGGCTCAATGGTCAAAATATTGAAGACATCATATTTGTCTTTCATATTCTTTGATTTGGACTCAACAATGATGACTGTTTGAACGGCTTGGTGGTCGCACTTGCGATAGTACTCAGGCCCCTTGTACCAGTCGTACTTCAGGTTCTCCATTGCAGTGATCACTTTCGTGGTATCGGTAGACTTGGCAATTTTGACCGAAGCAAGTACGCTTTTTACGCCGGCATATCCTAGCGCACCATAGTCGGATGGTACTGAGCCGTTATACATTTTTCTAAATGCGTCATTAAATGTTTTAGCAGTGGGGATGCGATCTTCAAGTCCCCAGTAATAAGATGTGCCGCCAATGATGCCTTCGAATGCCTCAGGACCACCAGCAAGTCGGGCTGTATAGAGAAGAACAGGGGTAACAATCTTCATGCTTGACTTGAGGCCAAAGTCAGTGCATTGCTTTGCTGAATTTACAAGGTCACGACCAAAGTTACACAGCACCAAGATGTCTGGGTTTAACGCCTTGATACGCGGCAAGAAGGCAGAGTAATCAGAGGTGCCCAATGGATGGCGAATATCAGCCAAAGTAGTAGCGCCCATTTCTTTACCGGCACGCTCAAATGCGCGGACCATTTCATGGCCATAGGCATAGTCTGCGGTTAGGAAAACAATTTTTTTGCCAAAACGGGGAATAGAGTAACGCGCTACAGCACCAGCTGTCATAGTTGGATTTAGTGCTTCATGGAATGTATAAACACTCCAGTCTTTTACTTCATTAATTGCGTCAGATTGGCTAATTGAGTTGAAAAGAATCTTACGTTCTTTGCAAACTGCATTGATAGAGAGCTGTGTCGCTGCAGATAGCGAACCAACTACATAATTTACCTTGTCTTTTTCAATTAACTCTAAAGTGCGGGTTGCAGCCTCACCTGGATTTAGCTTATCGTCACGCACTAAAAGTTCTGCCTTGCGACCATTAAATCCACCGGCGTCATTGAATTCTTTTACAGCCAACTCAGCAGCTTTTACTTGGTCTTGAGCTTCCGCAGAAAACGGGCCAGTTAGCGGCACTGGAAAACCGATCTTAATAGTGTCGGCTTGAGCATTGGCAACATTTAACCAAAGTGGGGTGCTGGCAGCTGCTGCTCCACCAATCAGCATCTTTCGTCTAGTTTGATTCGTTACTTTTTGTTTCATGCTTGTCTCCTCCATTTAAAACTGTGTTTGAATAAGAATACTTTTTATTTGGTAAATCTTAACTGAATGCACCCATTAATGGGTGGATTCGGGTACTGCATTCCCTGCGGCTAATAAGGCACTGATATCTATAGCGGTTTCTGCCATTACAGTACTGGCATTTCTTTTGAGCTTATCACTATCCCTTGCGCCTTTAATGCCCTGCGCCTGCATGTAGCGGCCTAAATACTGGGCTCTAGCTATCACCTGTTGCCCTAATTTCAGGCGTTCATCCCCATAGGCTTGAAGGGCTTCTGGAGTGGCCCCCAGATTAGAAATGTGCTTTGCAATGACGATAGCCTCATCTCCAGCTTTTGTCACACCCATTCCTACATGTGGTCTAGCCACAAATGCTGCATCGCCCATTAAAGCGATTCTTCCGAAAATAATCTCTTTGGATCGCACATCATAGATAGGCTGTAAAAAAGGAGAGGTTGTTTTTTCTAATATCTCTACATATTGTGGCGCGAGGATTTTGTGAGCAACCTGACGCATATTAGCAATATGCTTGCCAGAAACTTTAGAGGGGGGGATGCCAGTAGGGTAGTAACGGCCATCATCATCAGTTAGTAACTCGATCAGCTCTTGAGCTTCCGAGGCGGGCCGATACCAAACAAAGTTATAGCGTCTTTTACCTAGGCGAGTGTCATTGCCAGACCCAGCTACCGGATAACCCAGCATCTGCTCGCCATTCGGTAGACAAAAACCGAAGTAATTAAACAGCGTATCCAGTGTGTATTGAGACAGTAGGGATTCATCACATACTCCTCGCCACGCAATATAGCCTGCATATGCCGGCTGAATTTCTGGAGCAAGCTGTGCCCTAACCCCAGAGCGAATACCATCGGAAGCAATTAATAGTTCGGCCTCATATTGACTGCCATCTTCACAAACAACTTGCACTCTATTAGGATCTTGAGTCACAGTTTGCACAGTTTTACCTTGCAGGTAGCGCTCAGTTGGAAAGCTTTCTTTGAGCATGTGATACAGGCGACTCCAAGAGGTGAGTATTTGAGGTAGTTCCATTTCACCGAGAGTTTTCCCATCGGCACCTAAGGTGACGCGTTTTGTCACTGCAACTCCGAGGGAGTTATCAACCTTTACTCCAGCAGCACTCAGGGCATGCGCTAATGCATCATGGGTAACAATGCCTGCGCCACGACCATCGAGCGAGCCAGTTGCCTTTTCTAGTAAGGTGACATCATGACCTTGGCGCAGCAAAATATTTGCTGCAAATAAGCCACCAAGAGATCCACCAACGACTAGTATTTTTGCCATACTTTTTCTTAAGCTGCTTTCGCATCCAAAGTAGCTTTCTCATGCGCAGGGTAATTTAATTCAATCACTACGCCATTAGGATCGTCTAAAAAGATTTGATGCAGCTTTATGGCAGGAACAGTTCGTTCTCTATAGGGAATTTTCAATTCTCTCAAGAGTGTGATCTTGTCTTCTAAGCCTGTGGCAAAGAAGGCAATATGATCGACTGCACCAGAGCCATGCAGTGAGCTAGGATCGCGCTCTCCTAAGTATTGCTTTAAGCCATTGGGATCATTCTTATCAATTGCAATGAGGTGCAGTACAGCATTAGCCCAGCTACTATCATCGCCGTTATACAGCCACACACCAGGGAATGGAAAGTCTGGGCGTGGTCCGACAGTAAGGCCGAGGAGCTTGCTGAAGAATTCCGTAGTCTTTTCAATTTCAAGACTGCGAATGGAGAAGTGATTGAGGCTTAAATTAGTCATGATTACCTTTGGAGTTAAGCAAAGAGGGTTTTCGCAGAAAGTAAATAGGAGCGGATACGATCGCGGATGATATCTTGTTCTGCGTTCGGGCTACTGGCGTCATAAATGGCTTGACCATAGATCCAGCGGCGCATACCAATATAAAAAATGCCGCCATGAAGTCCCATTAAAAATTCTAATTCTCGATGGGTCGGTTTAGGTCTAGTTGAGCGATTACAGTATTTGCGTGTTTCACGTATGAGTCTTGGTAGAAGACGAGAGCGCAGAAGTTCAAAGAATCGATCACTTATAGAGTGATCGCTTAAGCCAGAGAACATCAAAATACGTACGAAGTCATATGTCAGTACGGTATTGGTGTAGTCAAGATAAAACGCATTTAACTTTTCCTCTGGAGAGAGGTGCTTGTCATCAAGAAGCTTTTCCCACTCAGGCTTCCATCTTGATTCAAATACTTCCTTGTAGACCTCTTTGATTAAAGCTTCTTTAGTGGGAAAGTAGTGGTATAGCAGAGTATGGGTAACGCCTAACTCTTTTGTAAGATTTCTTAATTGACCATCGATGCCATGCTTGGCAAAGAATTGAATAGCTCGATCTAGGATTTGACGCTTCCGGTCGGCTGTATTCATGCGGCGACGGGCCGGCGCGATTTCTTCGGCTAAATTTTCAGCTTTTCTGATACCAAAGGTGGGGGCTTCGTTAAAGCTCATGGATGCTCAGGGTTTATCCGAATTTGGACTTATTGACCAAAAGTTAAATAATGGTACATTGTTCAGCAGTTAGCAGATCAGACTCTATTCGTATAAACCCCAAGGAGACCAAATGGAACTAAATGGCGAGCAACTCATAGCCGCTTCTGTGCCTGAGGTGTGGAGGGGATTAAATGATATTGATGTGTTGGCCAAGTCTATTCCAGGTTGTGAAGAAATCAGCCGAGTTTCCGCTGAAGAGGTCCATGCCAAAGTGATGTTTAAGATCGGACCTGTAAGAGCACGTTTTTCCGGGAAATTGCTCTTAAGTGATGTTATTCCAGACCAATCTTGCTCTATGGCGTTTGAAGGATCCGGCGGCGCCGCTGGTTTTGCTAAAGGACGTTCCCGTGTAGAGCTAAAGGCAGCTGAAGGTGGCACCTTAGTTTCGTATACAACCGAAGCATCGATTGGTGGAAAGCTGGGGCAAATTGGTGGGCGCTTAATTAGTGCATCTGCAAAAAAGATTGCAGATGATTTCTTTCAGAAATTTGCGAAAGAATTAGGTGGTGAAGCAATTGCGCTCGATACAGATGCTAGTAATGAATAAATCAGCGGTTACAGAATAAAAGTCATCAGACTTGAATAATTGGAGGCAGAGGAGGCCCAATGAAAGCAGCAGCATTTGATTATGTAAAGCCCAAGGCTCTGCAAGACGCTTTATCTTTACTGGCCGAAGCGGGAGATGATGCTCAATTAATTGCCGGCGGCCAAACTCTACTAGCTACTCTTAATATGCGCTTATCAGAACCTAGTGTTCTGATCGATATTACCGATTTGGCTGAGTTAAAAGGTATCACTCTGGTGGGTGATCAACTGAGAATTGGTGCACTGGTAACTCATACTGAGATTGAAGATTCTGAGTTAATTGCCAAACATGCGTCCTTATTAAAAGCCGCTGCACCTCATATCGCACATCGTGCAATTCGTAATTTAGGCACTTGGGGTGGTTCTCTCGCTTACGGAGATCCCGCAGCTGAATGGCCTGCATGTAGCTTGGCGATGCAAGCAACTATGATTATTCAAGGCCCTAGCGGAGAGCGCCGAGTTTCTGCTAATGATTTCTTTATTGATTTATATACAACCTCCTTAGAACCCGATGAAATTCTTGTGGCTACCGAAATGCCGATCGCTACAAGTGGAACAGTTTTTTATTTTCATGAACTAGCAAGACGTCATGGTGATTACGCTGTTGTAGGCTTGGCAGCTGTCGCACAAAAGCAAGGCGATATTTTGAGTCATTGTGCATTCACCTTTTTCTCGGTGAGCTCAAAACCTGTCATGGCAACAAAGGCTCAGGATTTGGTAAACGGTCAAAAGCTCAATGAAGAACATATTCGAAAAGCGGTAGCGGCTGCTCGGGAAGAGATCGAGGCGATGGCTGACCTTACTAATAGTGAGCAAGTGAAAGAACATCTCATAGGTGTCCTCTTGGAGCGCGGTTTAAAACATATGCTTGCCTAAGCAGTTAAAACTAAAAAATAGAAAAAGTATTTGGAGATCTAGATGAGTCTAAAAAAACAAATTTCAATGACAGTGAACGGTATTTTGGTGAATGCTGAGATTGAGCCGCGCAAACATTTAGTTGATTTCTTGCGCGAAGATTTGCACTTAAAAGGCCCGCACCTAGGTTGTGAGCAAGGCGCTTGTGGAGCTTGTACTGTGAAGGTGAATGGTCAAATTATTCGGGGCTGCTTATTTCTAGCGGTACAGGCTAATGGAGCTGCAGTAGAAACAGTGGAAGGATTGACTAAAAGCGGAGCTTTAGCTGATCTTCAGGAATCATTTATGCGTCGTAACGCGATGCAATGTGGTTTTTGCTCCTCTGGCATGTTGCTTGCTGCTGCAGAGTTAATTGAAAAACAACCAAAAGCAACACGAGAGCAGGTGCGTGAATGGATATCTGGAAATTATTGTCGTTGTACTGGTTACCACTCTATTGTTGATGCGATTGTCGATGTATTGGAAGCTCGCGCTAAGGGGCAAAAAATTAAACCTGTTGTTGCTCACGTTTAATCGATTTAGGAAAACGTATTATGAATAAGCCAAGTGATTTAAAAGGACTGGTTCTCGATCCTGTTGCCAATGATCAGCGTTATATCGGCAATAGTGAGCCAAGACATGGTGCTCGCCGCTTACTGGAGGGTCAAGGCACCTATATTGATGATATTCAGCTTCCTCGTATGGGTCATGTAGTCTACTGGCGCTCACCAGTAGCCCATATGAAGATTGGAAAAATTCATACTGCGCATGCTAGCAAGATGCCTGGCGTTCTGGCAGTAGTTGATGGCGTGCAAATGGCGAAGATTTGTAAACCGTGGGTAGCTACCTTGGGTCACCTCGCTGGTATGAAATCCGCACCACAACACGCATTAGCAATTGAGCGCGCTTGTTGGCAGGGTGAGCCAGTAGTAGCAGTTGTGGCAGAAACTAGAGCGCAAGCTGAAGACGCCTTGCAATATGTTGAAGTGGAGTGGGAAGAATTGCCCGCAGTGGTTTCGATGGAAACTGCTCTCGATGCAAATACTCCATTAATTCATCCGGAGTTAGGTGATAACTTATGTTTTACTCGTAGTTTGGATGTAGGTAATGTGGATGAGGTGTTCGCGTCAGCAGATGTGGTTGCAGAAGCAACTTTTGGCTTTGGACGCCACACTGGCGTGACGTTGGAGCCACGTTGTCAAATTGCTGATTACAATCCGGGCGATCGCCGCCTGACGGTTTATCACTCTCAGCAAGCACCACACATGATGCAAGATTTGTATTGCCGTCAGTTTGGTTTGTCTGAATCAGACGTGCATGTTATCTGCAAAGATGTCGGCGGCTCTTTTGGCATTAAAGTACATGCCTATCCTGATGACTTTGCTACTGTGGGCTTGGCGATGATGTTAGAGCGCCCAGTGAAGTTTGTTGCGGATCGTTTGGAGTCATTTACCAGTGACATTCATGCGCGTGAGCATCGTATTAAAGGTCGCATTGCTGCCAACAAAGCAGGAGATATTCTGGCATTCGAGATTGATGACCTTACGGCTATCGGCCCTTACTCGATGTTTCCGAGAACCAGTGCAATTGAAGGCAATCAAGTTGTCAATTTAGTAGGTGGCCCATACAAGCATCAACACTATCGCGCCAAGCTGAATGTCGTTTTTCAAAATAAAACACCAACTTGCCAGTATCGGGGCGTAGGTCATCCTATTGCTTGTGCAGTTACCGAAGGCTTAGTCGACTTAGCTGCTCAGAAATTACAGATGGATCCATTAGAGTTCCGTAAGCGTAATGTGATTCCAGACGATGCTTATCCTTGCTCAGGAATTTCTGGAATTAAGTTAGAGGTACTATCGCATGAGCAATGCTTGCGTACGATTGAAAAGATGATGAATTATTCAGCGCTGCGTAAAGAGCAGGCTGAGCTTCGTAAGAAGGGAGTTTATCGAGGAATCGGTTTTGCTACCCTGATCGAGTTAACTAATCCTAGTCCAGCGTTTTACGGAGTTGGTGGCGCACGTATTGCCTCGCAAGATGGCGCATCAGTTCGGCTTGATCCAAGCGGCGTAGTTTCAGTATTGGTTGGCGTTGGCGAGCAAGGTCAAGGTACAGAGGGTATCTATGCGCAGATCGCGGCCGATGCTGTTGGCGTTTCAATTAATCAGGTGCGTATAGTCACTGGCGATACTGACGTTACCCCATACGGTGGTGGTACTTGGGCCTCGCGCGGAGCAGGGGTGGGTGGCGAAGCAGTTCTATTGGCCTGTCAAGCCCTGCAAGAAAATATTCTGAAATTGGCTGGTGCGATTTTGAACCGCCCCGTTACAGAATTAACAGTTCATCGAAGCCATGTTTTGGATAGGACTACAGGAGAACAGTTGCTGCCATTTAGCGAGATTGGTCGAATTGGTTATTTCCGGACTGATACTTTACCCCCAGGTTTTTCAGCTGACCTGATGGTGACTCGTCATTACACCCAAAAAGATTATCCGTTTATCTTTACTAATGGTGTGCAAGCTTCTTATGTAGAGGTCGATCCAGAAACTGGTTTCGTTAAATTATTAAAGCACTGGGCTGTAGAGGATTGCGGTCGTGTACTGAATCCAATGTTGGTAGATGAGCAAGTGCGTGGTGCAATCGTTCAAGGTATTGGCGGTGTTTTATTTGAAGAGTGTCTCTATGACGAAAGTGGCTTATTGCGTAACGGTAGCATGGCTGATTACTTAGTGCCAATGTCAAACGAGATGCCAGATATCGAAGTTGCTCACGTTGAGACTCCAACCCAATCTTCTAAATTGGGTGCGAAAGGGGCTGGTGAGGCGGGTACTGCAGGAGCGCCAGGGGCTGTCCAAAATGCTATTAACGATGCTTTGGCCCCATTTAATGCAACTGTTTTTGACCAGCCTATTACCTGTGAAAAGATTCTGCGGGCGCTTCAGAAAATCTAATTTTTTAGTCTAACCTGATACCCCATCCTGTAACATCCAGTTTTGGTCTTTGCCGCTAGCGTAAATGGCATGGCTACTTGGTTAACTTCATACGGTAAATATTGATATGTCCACATTAAAAGGTAAAACAGCTTTAGTCACTGGCTCTACGAGTGGCATCGGCTTAGGAATGGCCATTGCTTTAGCTAAGCAAGGCGTGAATATTATGGTGAATGGCTTTGGCGAGAAAGACGAAGCGATTGCCAAAATTAAAGCGTGTGGTGTCGAGGTTGATTACCACGGCGCTGATATGAGTAAGCCTGCTGAGATTGAGGATCTCATCAAGCAGACAGAAAAACGTTTTGGATCATTAGATATCTTGATTAATAACGCTGGTATTCAGTACGTAGCTAGTATTGAAGACTTTCCAACAGACAAATGGGATGCAATTATTGCAATTAATCTCAGCTCTGCATTTCATACAACCCATCACGCATTGCCGGGTATGAAAAAACGTAACTGGGGCCGAATTATTAACATTGCCTCTGCGCATGGCTTAGTGGCTTCTGCTCAAAAATCTGCCTATGTAGCATCAAAGCATGGCATTGTTGGTTTGACTAAAGTAACCGCTCTTGAAAATGCACGTACTGGAATTACCTGTAATGCAATTTGTCCTGGCTGGGTCTTAACTCCTTTAGTTCAAAAGCAGGTTGATGCGCGTGCGCAGCGAGAGGGCATCTCTAATGAGGCTGCAAAGAGTGCGCTAGTTTCTGAGAAACAACCATCAGGAGAGTTTGTCACGCCAGAACAGTTGGCTGCTTTAGCTATATTCCTCTGTGGTCCGGATGCCTCGGAAGTGCGGGGCGTAGCTTGGAGTATGGATGGTGGCTGGACTGCGCAATAAGGCAACCCAAGTATTGAATCTTTTACAGCCGAGCTTTACTCGGCTGTAATTTTTCTGTCGGCAATAATCTTGCCCCATATAGCAGATTGACTCGCAATATATTTAGCTAGATCTTCTCGACTACCAGGATTTGGGGTTAGGCCATGCTCTGCTAGTTGCTTATTTGTAGCTTTGTCATTCAATGCTGCAACGAGTGCTTTATTCCACTTTTCCAAAATAATATCAGGCGTTTTTGCTGGGGCAACAAATGCATACCAATTACTAGCATCAAATCCAGGGTAGCCTGACTCTGCAATTGTTGGGACATTGGGAAGGGTGGGGGCGCGTTTCAAACCAGTAGTTGCAATCGGAATTAATTTGCCATTCTTGATGTACGGGTCTGCAGTTGCAAGGGCGGAGTAATAGGACGACACTCTGCCACCCAATAGATCGACCATTGCGGGGCTGCCCCCTTTATAGGGGACATGCACTGTATCAATATCTGCACGTACGTTTAAGAGTTCACCTTGCAAGTGGGATGCAGAACCGCTACCTGTGGACGCAAAGGTAATTTTACCGGGATCCTTCTTAGCCATAGCGATATATTCTTTGAAATTCTTCACGCCTAACTCTGGAATAACTACTAAGACATTTGGAAAGGTAACGCCCATCGTCAGAGGAGCCAAATCTTTTTGAGGGTCATAGGGTAGCTTCATGAGATGGGGCGCAATCGATAGCGGACCAATTGATCCAAATAAAATGACCGAACCATCTGCTGGTGCAGTGGCAGTATAGGCGTGGGCAATATTCCCGCCTGCACCTGGTTTGTTATCGACGATGACGTTTTGCCCTAAATCTTCACTCAGTTTTTTGGCGATGATCCGTGCTGCGCTATCTGCAGAGCCTCCTGCTGAGAAGCCTACGACAATGGTAATAGTTTTCTTTGGCGGAAATTCTTGTGCATTCGCATTGAATAAAAAGCAACCTCCAATAATAAAGGTAGTTATTGCAGCTTTACTAAAGTGGATCATAATTTGCATCCTTTAATGTAATCAATTTATCTAGGGTTGGCAGGGCGCTTGATAGAGTCTATCAACCTTTCCGGCCATTAATAGTTGGCTTGGTAATGCCCGCCCAATGAGGGATTGCAAATCTTTAGAACACTCTAATAGTGTATCAATCTGCATATTAGTTTTAAAGCCCATCAGATCAAGCATGTGTACTAATTCTTCAGTGCAGATATTCCCTGTTGCGCCTGGAGCGTAAGGGCAGCCACCTAAACCACCTAGTGAAGAGTCAAAACGATCAATGCCGCTATTAACGGCAGCCAGAGCATTCGCAAGACCCATGCCGCGGGTATTGTGGAAATGTAAAGTCCATTGCAACTGCGGATATTTGGCCTGCACTGCTTCACAGATCGATTGCACTTGCGCTGGGTTAGCCATACCTGTCGTATCGCAGACCGTAATACCGCGAACACCAGCATCAGCAAAGCGATCAACCCAATGCATGAGTTCTGGTAAGGAGGTGATGCCAGACATGGGGCAACCAAAGCTAGTTGATAAGGAAATATTTACAGCAGTATTGTTGGCATGTGCCAAGTCAATCACTGAAGACAATCCTTTGAAAGAATCTGCACGACTCATTTTGAGATTAGCTTGGTTATGCGCTTCACTCACTGACATGACGAGATTGAATTCATCAACCCCAACACTTAAGGCGCGCTCAGCACCTTTAAGATTTGGGATGAGGACGGTGTATTCAACGCCTGGCACACGATCAATCCCTTGCATTACTGCTTCTGCATCAGCCAGCATGGGGATAGCTTTAGGGCTAGTGAAGGAGGTCACCTCAATCTTGGCATAGCCAGCACGACTTAAGCGATTAAGTAGAGAGATTTTTTGCTCAGTAGGTACAAAT
>CAIVXR010000110.1 GCA_903909925.1 uncultured beta proteobacterium
ACCATCTACTGCGTTTTGGTCATACAAAATATGGTTCGCAACGACTAGCTCTTCAACCGCAGCCTTGACAGCAGGGTTTTGCTCCATTTGTTCCTGAACGCTGGCAGCATGAGCTTGCATAGCTACCATCAAAATGACGGGGATGAAAAATTTTCTCATTATTCGACCTTTCCGATCTTTCTAACAACATCACCCATTTGTGCAGATTCCTTATCCCAATAAACTTTAAATTCAGGGGCATCCATGTATTGAATGGGGCTACCAGCGCTATTAATAACAGAGCGTACGCGCTCATCATTGGACGCTTGTTTGGCAGCTTCGCGCAATTTATTTGTAATGTAATCAGGTGTCGCACTAGGCACAAATAAACCAGCCCATTGAGAAAACTCGATCTTGACGCCCATCTCTTTAAAGCTTGGTACCTCAGGCATGCTCGCCAACCTACCATCACCCCAGTGCGCTAAAGCACGCACTTTACCTGCTTTGATCTGTTGCACAATCGAAGAAGGACCGGTGGCAATGGCATCAACCTGCCCACCCAATAATCCCACGATGGCTGGGCCAGCGCCTGTATAGGGAATATGCACCATATAAAACTTTTCTGAGGCCTTGAGCATCTCCATTGGAACGTGCATCGTTCCATAGTTACCAGAGGAGCCAAAATTATATTTACCTGGGTTAGCACGCATCGCTGCCACAAAAGATTTGTAATCTTTCCATGGGCTATCAGCCCTCACCACTAAAACTGTTGGATCGGCTGTAAATCGAGCAATCGGCTTTAACTGGTTGAGCTGAAATGATTGTTCACGCCCAACTACTTTATCTGCCTCAGGAATGATAGAAATAGAAGATAAGGCCATGAGAATGGTGTAGCCATCCGGCTTTGACTTGGCTACTGCTGCCATCCCAATGCCGCCGCCAGCGCCTGGTTTATTTTCAACAATGACCGATTGACCCAAGTTTCGAGACAAAGCTTCAGCTACTGGTCTACCAACAGTATCGGCCACCCCGCCGGGAGGAAAAGGTACCACCATCGTAATGGGGCGGGTGGGCCAAGCCTCTTGTCCAAAGACAGAGGCAACTAAAAAACAGCCTCCCATAAAGGCTAGCACTCGGCTAATGGTCATTTTTTGTCTCATATTGGTTATTTGGTTATTATTTACCCTCTTTATCCTACTACAAGAGTTGGCATAGATATAGCCCCACTGGAGATAACCACCATGAAATACGCAGCATTTTCTTTAGCAAAAGACCCAGGCAAGACACGCGTTGGCACTATTTCTGCTGACGGTAAGACAGTCCAAGAGTTAGATCTTGGAGTCGATGTAAGCGAAGATGGCATCGTTGCCATTTTGCGCGCTGATTTAGCTGGCAAAAAACCTTCATCAATTGCTACTCATGCATTTGGTGATATTCGATTATTAGCACCAGTACCAAGACCGCGCCGCAATATCTTTTGCGTAGGCAAAAATTACCATGAGCATGCAAAAGAATTTTCTAACAGCGGCTTTGATGGCAGTGCTAAACCAGGTGAAGATATCCCAAGTCATGCCATCTTCTTTACCAAGCCACCAGAATCTGTCACTGGCCCAAATACAAATGTGATTATTCCAACTGCTATTTCTACTTGCATTGACTATGAAGCAGAATTAACAATTGTGATCGGTAAAGGTGGTAAAGGCATAAGCGAAGCGGATGCCATGAAACATGTCTGGGGCTACACGGCTATTAATGACGTTACTGCTCGCGACTGGCAACAAAGACATAAGCAGTGGTTCTTAGGTAAAAGCTTTGATACCTTTTGCCCTATGGGTCCATGGGTTGTTACTGCAGATGAAGTCGATGCAAATGATATCTCAGTGAAGTGCTGGGTTAATGGCGAACTTCGTCAAAACTCCAACACTAAAGATTTAATCTTTGATATTCCGAACATGATTGCCACTGTGTCTGCTGGGATCACGCTATATCCAGGTGACTTGATTGCTACAGGCACCCCCGTTGGAGTAGGCATTGGCTTTAAACCTCCTAAGTATTTAGTAAACGGTGATGTTGTAGTTGTTGAAATGGGTGGTATTGGTAAACTTGAAAATACTTTCGTAGCCAAGTAAGTTAGAGATAAGCCCCCGTAATATAAAAGCCACCCTAGGGTGGCTTTTATATTGATTGAAGCAAAATGATTTAACCCAAAGTAAATTTCAATTCACCGAGTTTCTCAACCGAGCTCACAATCTTATCGCCCTTCTTTAACCAAACCTGCTTATCCTTTGGCATGCCAGCAATCACGCCTTCAGGCGTTCCAGTAAAGACAATATCTCCCGGTTCTAACGCCCAATAAGTACTAATGTATGAAAGCATGTTCTGGGTATTATGAATAAAGTCAGCCGTATTAGAGTTCTGACGAAGTTCACCATTGACCCAAGTTCTTACTTGAAGATTGTTTGGGTTCCCAACTAAATCTGCCGTCACAAAGTAAGGTCCAATTGGGGCATATTGATCCAAGGTCTTGCCAATCATCCACTGGCCACCAGGCAACCCTAGTTGTAAATCACGTGATGAAAAGTCATTCGCGGTGCAATAGCCAGCAACATAAGCCAAAGTATCTCCAGCTGGTACATTGCGCATCTTCTTACCGATCACAATCAAGAGCTCAGTCTCATAATCCAATTTATAGGAAACATCTGCTGGCGGAATTTGGAGCAAGCAATTATGCGCTGCCAAGGTATTATTGAACTTATTAAATAGTGGCGGTACACGTGGATGAGGCTGCCCCACTTCATCCGCATGAGCTCGGTAGTTCAAGCCAACACAAACAATCTTGCTAGGGTTCTTAAATAGGCGGCCAAAAGTAATATCTGATTCTTTTAAGTAAGGCACACCAGATTTATCAGCGCTAGCAACAACTTTATTAAAGCCAGCAGCATTACCCTCTTGTAGAAGTTGATCTAGCGTTGTAGGGGCGGCGATCTTCATCTTCGCAGCCACAGTACGCACATCAATCACACCCTTAGGAGTAACGACGCCCAATGTCTCGGTTCCATCGGAATTCATGATAGAGAGAATTTTGCTGTTCTTAACCATTTCTCGTGGACCTGTGTATGGCTCGCCACCCCATACTGAAGTTTGATGCGCCGAAGCCTCTTGCATTACGCCCATAGCAGAAGCAGCTACTAGGCCAGCGCCTGCAGCTGAAGCAGTTTTCATAAATTGACGACGAGAACTCATCTAAATCTCCCTGTGTTGTTATTCATTTTTTGAGCTACAAAGAGAATTTTACTGCAGCAATAAATGCCGTGGTGCAGCAAATAATAAGGCTGCTGGGCTAGCCCAGTCCAAAGAAGATGGCGATGCGGTAGGTAATGAATGAGGCAATGTACGCTAAGCCGAATAAGTAGCCAAGCATAATTGCTGGGATCTTCCAGCCTCCGGTTTCACGCTTAACTGCAGCAATGGTAGATAAGCACTGCGGTGCAAATACAAACCAAGCTAGAAGTGAAAGTGCTGTAGCCAATGACCAACCAGAGGAAATTAATGGGATCAATGCTTCTGCTGCATCAGCACTTGCACTCGATAAGGCATAGACGGTCGCCAAGGAACTGACTACGACTTCACGTGCTGCCATGCCAGGCACCAGGGCAATGCTGATTTGCCAGTTAAATCCAATGGGCGAAAAGAGATGGGCCAAAGCCTGACCTAACATGCCCGCAAAGCTATATTGAATAGCTGAACCTGTTGCTCCATCTGGAGGCAGTGGAAAGCTCGACAGCGCCCATAAGGCAATTGTCATGATGAGGATGATGCCACCAACGCGACGTAGAAATATTTCTGCGCGCTGCCATAAGCTAATTGCTAAATTACCAAGGCGCGGCAAATGATAGCTAGGCAACTCCATCATGAGGGCATTCATCCGAAATTGATCGCTGGTGAAATACTTCAAAATCCAAGCAACCCCCATCGCACCCAAAATACCTGCAAGATAAAGCAAGAATAAAACGAGGCCTTGTAAATCAATATTTGCCCAAAGCTTTTTTTCGGGGATAAAAGCTGAGATCAATAATGCATATACCGGTAGACGTGCTGAGCAGGTCATCATTGGAGCAATCAAAATCGTTACTAGGCGATCTCGTGAATTTGAAATACTTCTAGTGGCCATGATTCCTGGAATAGCGCAGGCAAAACTCGACAGAAGCGGAATAAATGATCTACCAGAAAGGCCGACTGACCCCATCACGCGATCAAGTAAATAGGCTGCTCTGGGGAGGTAGCCAGATTCCTCTAGTAACAGGATGAAGAAAAACAGAATCAGAATTTGCGGCAGGAAGATCACAACCCCACCTAGCCCCGCCAAAATACCGTTAATCAATAAACTACGTATCCAGTTATTTGGCAGTATCTCAGTGATCTGCGCTCCCAGAAACTCAATGGCAGTCTTGATCAAATCCATTGGCGATACCGCCCAACTAAATACCGCCTGAAAGATCAAAAATAAGAGCGTAATCAAAATCAAAGGACCAAACACCGGATGGAGTAAGACAGCATCAAAACGATCACTTAAATGATCTGGAATGATTTGATCTAACTTCAAATTTTGTAAAATTTTCTGGACCAAAATATTGTCAGACTCTGCATGAGCAATATGAGAAGCTACATTTTCTAGTGTTGCATCACTCGTACCAGTTTGTAATACGCTTAAATTACGCCAGTCTAGGCCTGATAAGAAAGACTTGAGGTTATCAGCGCCATTTGCTTGAATGCCAATACTAGTTAATACCGGTAGCCCTAGTTCATTGGAAAGTGCCGCTGTATCAATTTGCAAGCCTTGACGCTGGGCAATGTCGAGCATGTTGAGCACAACCAGACACGGCAGACCCAGACGTTTAGCTGCTAAGACCAAGCGTAGATTCCGACGTAAATTGCTTGCACTTAGAATACAAATCACTAAATCAGGACGCTTCTCACCTTGGGCCCTACCCAATAGCACATTACAAGTCACCCGCTCATCAAGTGATCTTGGATAAAGACTATATGCCCCTGGCAAATCCAAAATACGAATATTCTTGCCTGACTCGAGCGTCAACCGCCCCTCTTTGCGCTCTACTGTGACACCAGAATAGTTTGCAACTTTCTGCCGACTACCCGTGAGTAAATTAAATAAGGCCGTTTTTCCACAGTTAGGATTACCTAGTAATGCAACGACAGGTTCGCTAGAGAAAAAATGAACTTGGGATTCAGGCATGTACCAACTCAACTTCAATCATGCAGGCCTCTGACTGGCGCAAAGCAAATGTAGACGCGCCAATACGAACCATATAAGGGCCTTTACCAAGCAATCCTTTTCTCAAAAGAGTTACTTGCTCGCCAGGCAAAAAGCCAATATCTTCCAACTGCCCTTTGATTTGCGGAGCACCTTGAGGAGCATTTACTTCACTTACACGGTAAGCAACATCTAGATCGACCTGGCCCAAATTCATGAGGGATTGCCACTTTTATCAATTAATAGGAACGATTCTCATTATATACCTTATAATTGCGAATAGTTCTCATTTATAAATAGGTACTAATATGAATAAAGTCCTTTTAAAACAATTAGTTATAAGACTTTTTGGATTGCTATTTTTAGTAAATTCTGCATATGCAGATAGCAATGTCATCAATATTCAAATCCAAAAAGGTCGTTTTTCCCCTTCCGAAATTAATATTGCTGCCGATACCAAGGTGCAACTGATCATTGAAAACCTAGATGACACCCCGGAAGAATTTGAGAGCTATGACTTAAATCGAGAAGTCTTTATTAACCCAAATAGCAAGGCCTCTTTTTACATTGGCCCATTAAGTCCGGGTGTATATAAATTTGAAGGTGAATTTAGTCCACAGACTGCTCAGGGTGTTGTGAGAGTGAAATGATTAAAGGCATACATTTATTAGCACGACTTTTTTTGATCAGCCTTCTCTGCTTGATCAACTACGTACACGCTGGAGAATATTTAAGTGGGCCGGCAGATTACATCTATTCTCCAATCGTCGAAGAAGGCGAGCGAGAGATTGACACTAAATTCGGGACACAAACTCCACGAAGTGGTGAAGATAATAGGCAGTCAGGTGCCTCAATCGGATTTGGCTATGGTGTGAACTCCTGGTGGTTCACAGAGGTATATGGAAAGGTCATCTGGGATGGTAATAATTCTCAATTTGATGCAGTTGAATGGGAGAATAAATTTCAGCTTACCGAAAGAGGCAAATACCTCGTAGATGTTGGGTTCTTGATTGAGATAGAGCGCCCTCAAAATCGTAATGAAGGCTATGAATCTAAGTATGGATTCTTGCTTCAGAAAGAGTGGAAAAAGTGGGTTGCCAACCTGAACATCTTGATGCAAGGCCACTACACAGGCACAGAAAACCAAGGGACCTATTTTGGCTACCAGGGTCAGATTAAATACCGTCTTCAGCCTCAGTTTGAACTTGGCGCTCAGATCTTTTCATGGTTGGGGCAAGTGGATAACTGGAACACAAACCAACAACAGCAAACTAGCGCTGGTCCAGCCATCTTTGGAAAAACTAAGCTAGGGCCAAAGCAAGCTCTCAAATACAACCTTGCCTACCTATGGGGGACAACAACGGCATCCCCCAAAAATACTGTGAGAATGCAGGTCGAATATGAATTTTAGGAATGCAAAGGAATCAGATAGATAAAAAATTATGGTGTGCTATAGCCATACTGCTGGAGAATCAATTTAGCTTGAGAGCTTTGCATAAACTGATAAAGGGCTACCACCTCTCGTGGGGCGCCCTTGATTAGAACCATTCTCTGCTTAATCGGCTCATAGAGTTTGCTATTGACTAAAATGAAGTTTGTCTCTTTAGCAACATCTGCAGACTTAGCCAAAGAGAGCGCAGTAAAACCTAAATCAGCCGCCCCTGTGACTACATACATCGTTGCAATGCCAATATTATCTCCATAGATCAATTTGTCTTTTGCAATATCCCAAAGCCCCTGTGCTTTCAAATACTCAATAGCTGCCTTGCCATAAGGGGCCAACTCAGGTTTAGCAATCGCAATCTTGTTAGCTTTTTTTATAACTCTGACAAGCTCACCCTTTTCATCTGTCAAATTCATTTCAGTAGAGGATTTTGAGATGATTGCTAACTTACCAGAAGCGTACACAATACCCTCATCAATCGCCTTGCCTTGTTGATAAAGCTCAATCGGAAAACGCTCATCAGCAGAAATAAATAAGTTAAATGGCGCACCATTTGTGATCTGCGCGGTAAGGTTTCCAGAAGATCCGTACACCACTCTAATATCTAGATTGCCTGTGGCTTTAAATGCAGCATTGATCTGGCTAAAGGCATCTTTCATATTGGCAGCAACGGCGATAGTAGGCTGCTGAGCATAAATACTCTGCGATAAGAACAATAGGAGGGATAAAAGAAATTGACGCAATTAGATTTCACAAAAAAGAATTGAGGTACCAGTTTATATCAAGCTAAGTAGCGCTAAACTAGGCTGCTAGCACTCTGCAACATGCTTAATCTTTGCTACAACAGCCTGAAAGTATTCAATGAGATCTCTATCTGCTCGCCTGCTAGTGATTACCTTAGCCAATATAGTCTTTTTGGCATCACCTGCCATAGCCCAAGAAAAAAGCATTGTGGTGTCATCCACCACCTCCACCGAGCAATCTGGCTTATTTGAATTCATGCTCCCTATCTTCAAGATGAAGACCGGAATTAATGTCAAAGTAGTTGCCGTTGGAACTGGTCAGGCACTCGATATTGGACGTCGGGGTGATGCTGATGTTGTATTTGTTCATGACAAGCCAGCCGAAGAAAAATTTGTTGAGGAAGGCTTTTCTACCAAACGCAATGAAGTGATGTACAACGACTTTGTACTAATCGGACCTCAGTCAGATCCTGCAAGAATTGGTGGTGGCAAAGATATTCAAGCAGCCTTGCAGAAAATTGCT
>CAIVXR010000111.1 GCA_903909925.1 uncultured beta proteobacterium
AATGAATTATTTGATTTTGGTCGGCCCGCTCAAGTTGAGTTAATGGTTTTAGCCGATCGCGGTAAACGTGAATTACCGATTAGCGCAAATTTTGTAGGCGAAGTGGTTGAAGTCCCAGAGCAAAAAATCTTAGTTTTGGAAAAAGATAAGGCTGGCAAGTTCAGCTTTCAGCTTGAGGAGCGTGAATGATGGGCTTAGTAAATCAATTTAATTCTGCTGGCGAGTTAACCCATCTTTTAACCTTAGAGGGCCTGCCAAAAGAGCAAATTCTGCATATTTTGGATACTGCTAAGCAGTTTGTGAGCGTTACTGATCCATCGAGGGAGGTTAGGAAGGTTCCTTTGTTGCGGGGTAAGAGTGTATTCAACCTCTTCTTTGAGAACTCAACCCGCACTCGCACTACTTTTGAGATTGCTGCAAAGCGTTTATCTGCAGATGTTATTAATTTAGATATCTCAACTTCATCAACCGCTAAAGGAGAAAGTCTTCTAGATACGATTGATAACTTAGTGGCGATGCAGGCGGATATCTTTGTTGTGCGACACAGTGTTTCTAAAGCACCAATTGAAATTGCAAACCATGTTCCCGCGCATGTGCACGTTGTCAATGCGGGCGATGGCAGCAATCAGCATCCAACCCAAGGTTTGCTGGATATGTATACGATGCGCCACTTTAAGGGAAATTTCAAAGGCTTGAAGGTCGCCATTGTTGGTGACATCGTTCATAGTCGTGTCGCTAAATCCAATATTCATGCATTGACTACGCTTGGTTGTGAAGATATTCGTGCAATTGGTCCAGAGAGTCTTCTGCCAAGCGATTTGGATATGCTTGGGGTCAAGGTATTCCATAGCATGGAAGAGGGCCTCAGGGACGTTGATGTTGTGATGACGCTCCGTATTCAGAAAGAGCGCATGGAGGCTGGCCAAGTTCCAGAGGGTGCTGCATTCTTTAAGCAGTACGGATTAAATCCTGCACGCCTATCTTTAGCAAAAACAGATGCCATCGTGATGCACCCAGGCCCTATGAATCGTGGAGTTGAAATCGACTCTGTAGTAGCCGATGGCCCGCAATCTGTAATTTTGAACCAGGTGACCTTTGGTATTGCTGTGCGTATGGCTGTAATGTCGATTGTTGCGGGTAACTAAGTTAGCACGTGACACAAAATATAGTAGAGATTGATGCCATGCCATCAAAGAAATCTTGGCTGATTTTGTCGCATGGCTTCAATATGGACGGGCGAGCTGCTAGTCAGACAATTACTGACAAGATTCCTTATCTTTTAGAGGCAGGTATTCAGCCAACTGTTTTTAGTGCAATTACCGGTATCAAGGATCATCGTTTTACTCATCGGCAGTTTTTAGCTTGGGGTCCAGCCGCATTTCGTTTTGATTTTCGTCACTGGATTGCTAACCAATATGGACGTGGTTTTATCTATAAGCTTTTAACTAGAACAGTTTCAGTGTTGCTAGCCCCTTTTATTGGGCTTGAGAAACTCTGTTTAGGCTATTCGAGTCAATGGTCATGGGCAATGCCAGCATTTATCCACGGCCGGAGCTTAATTAAATCGGGTAAGGTCAATTTAATTTTTAGCACTGGCGGCGCATGGTCCGCCCACCTAGCTGGCCTTTGGCTAAAGAAGACTACTGGCGCTACCTGGATTGCAGAGATTCATGATCCACTGGTGATTCGTAAAGATCCTAACGATCAAGGTTTTGAGAAACCTAAAAATCGTGACGCTCGCTTTAGACATTATTTAGAAAGTCAATTAAGTAAATATGCAGATCATGTTTGGTGGTTTACCGAAGGCGCACTACATTATGCAAAGGTACGCAACCATAATCTCAATACGCCAAACAATGCTCATGGATTTATTGTCTTGCCAGGTGCTGAGCCACCCGGCGGTCTATCGTTCGCTAAAGCCCACATCTATACAGATAAATTAAATCTATGCCATTTTGGCTCTTTGGCAAATGATCGTTCTTTATCGACGATTCTGAATGCCTTAGCTCCCTTGATTCAAAAGTATCCGAAAGCAAGGGATTCGATTCGAATCCATGCATATGGCACACCTTTAGATTCTCTAACCATTGCGGCTATTCAGAATTTAGGATTTTCAGATGTCTTGCTGGCGCATGGCCGACTGGAAAAAGATCCGCTGACAGGTAAATCTGGGCGTGAGCGTGTAGTCGAAAAGATGCAAGAAGCAGATGTATTGATATTGCTACATGGTAATGACGAGTGGTGCGCTGAATATATCCCGTCCAAGTTTTATGAATACCTCTGGACCGGCCGCCCAATCTGGGGAATTACCCACCGTAATCCTCAACTTGACGAGATGCTTTTAGAGCGTGACGCCTATTTGAGTCATGAAGGTGATATCGAGGGTATTAATATGGCTCTTGAGAAGATATGGCTTGATTGGCAGTCTAAGCAATTGCCTAAACCCATCGGTAACCCAATTGGCGTTCATCAGGCTGTCGCTACAATCCTAAATAATGTGAATAAGCTGGCAAGTTCTTTGAGCCACTAACCCTGAGATCAACATGTTAAATATCGTTCTTTACTGCTGTACCTTCCGAAAAGATTTAAAGAGAACGGTAAAACTTGCTGAAAGTATTCGTAAGCACAACATTCAGAAGATTCCTTTCTATATCTCTGTACCAGCAGAAGATGTAGATTTATTTAAAGAATATTTAAAAGACTACCAAGTCATCATCTTTGATGAAAAAGATATCTTCAAAGCTAATCCTAAATTAGATATTCAAAAGTTATACGAGATTCGTGGCGGCTTAAGACAGCAAGTAATTAAGTCAGAATTTTGGAGGCTTGCTATTTCTGAAAATTACCTAGTCTTGGACTCAGACTGTATCTTTATTCGTGATTTTGATGAGACTGATTTCATTTTTAGTGGCGATACCCCTTACTCGGTAATTCATGAAGGGCGTGATGTACTTCAAGCAACTGAACGCTTTGGCCCCAAAAAAATTCGCCAACATTTTTTGGCCGATCGAGATCCAATCAAGGCTGCCTTAGGGCGCAAAGGCGTTACCTATGATTTTGGATATGCCCCATTTTTATGGAGCAGAAAAGTTTGGGAGTCTTTGGATCAGAATTACTTAACTCCTAACAATATGAATTTTTTAGACGCAGTATTACTGTGCGGATCAGAGTTCACTTGGTATGGAGAGTCTCTCATCAATTTCCGGGTGATTCCAATCTATCCTCGTGAGCAATTATTTATGCACTACCACTATGAGCATCAATTGTGGGCGCACCAAGTTCTGGGATATAAGGAAAAGCTTCTCGCCAATGATTATCTGGGTGTTGTATATCAATCAAACTGGGAGAGTTGGGGGGACTATGGCTCATCTAATAAAAGTTTTCTCTCACGTGTGTGGAGAACAATCAAGCGCACACTCAAGAAAATTCAGTTCAAACTGTCGCTTCTATTAGGCTTTATCTAAGCAATGCTGAGCTTGCCCAATGTCACGTTGTTGTGTGTTGAAACACGTGATCCAGCTTTAGCACATTGGGCAATAGAGCGTTGTATGCGGGGCACGCAATTTTCCAAAGTCATACTACTGACTAATTTAGAACGCATCACTGAGAGAAAGCCAAGCATTGAATATGTACAGGCTCCAGTCATTCGGACTACTGAAGACTATTCAGATTTATTACTCACTAATATTGGCCAATATATTCAAGGAACCCATGTTCTAGTAATTCAGTGGGATAGCTTTGTCATTCATCCAGAGCTTTGGACTAATGAATTTTTAAATTACGACTATATCGGTCCAGTATGGCCTCATCACCCAGAAAATCCCGTCGGAAATGGAGGGTTCTCTCTGCGTTCAGTCAAATTACTTGAGGCCATAAAAAAACCGGGCTTTACTAAGAAGCACCCCGAAGATTATTGTATTTGTGTTGATAACAAGGCATTTCTGGAGCAACAGTGTGATATCAAAATTGCACCAATGTATATTGCAGAGCAATTTGCTGTTGAGCGCACACCATGGCACGATGCCTTTGGTTTTCATGGATTTTTCAACTTTGCACATGTTTTAAGTGATGAAGAGTTGAAGGATTTTTTGAAGCTGATGCCTGAGTCTGCTTTAAGTGGACTCGATGCTTATGACCTGATTACTTATTTGAAAGATCAAAATAGGGTAGCAATAGCCAAAGTAATCGCAAAGATGGTGACTTTCAGGTGGAAAATGCGGTTTCGTTATCTCAAATTAAAATATTGGTTGAATAGAATATAGAAGATGATAAAAATTTCTGAGAAATCTCTCGCCACTATCTCTGTTGCCAGTATTTGCACCTTATTATTTATTTGGGTTCTCCCGAACACGATTGCCTTGAGGCATTTCTGTTTAGCAATTGGAGCATTATCAGGAATTAGTTTGATATCTCGTAATCGATCTTATTTTAATAGCGTAAAACCTCAACTTTTTCCTCTATTTTGTATTGCGAGTTTATTTGTTTGGGTCCTAATCCACTATTATTTTTTCTCTTTAAATCCTGGCTTAGAACTTTCAGAGATCAAAGGTTTATGGATGCGCGCGGCTTTGGGGTTCTTTGCCTCGATAGGTTTGGGAATCTCTTTAGTTACATACCCCTCTTTCAAAAAATATTTCTACATATCTCTGTTCTTTACACCCGCCATTAATGTAGCCTCTTATTGCTGGGCCTCGTATTTGCATGGCGCATTTGTGAGCCCAAATGACTTTATAGGATTTTTATTTAAAAAAATTGAGACTGGCTACTTTGGCGCAGTTGCCGGGGCTTTAGCAACAGGAAATTTAATTTATTTGTTAACTAGTAAAGTAGTTAAAGGAAAGGTCATCAATTTTGTGTGGAATATATTAGGACTATCTTTAGTCTTGGTTTCTGCGCTTGTCTCAAACACAAAAAATGGTATGGCCGTAGCTCTAGGCTTATGTATCTTTTTGGCTTTAGTTTTATTTTTTAATACGTTGCTAAATAAAGCAAGTTCTAAAGTTTTATCGGCGATAGGTTTAGCTTTAGTTCTTATCTTGGCGGGCGGCATATGGCACGGACATAAAACCCTAGCAAGCCCTGGCTGGAGTACGATTTTTGAGGATGCAAAAGCAGGGATTGAGATTGATAAAAATCAACAGTGGCAAAAAACTGAAGGCAGTGTTCCTATGCCGCTCAACAGTTTGGGTACTACCGCCGCCGGCAATACTTACACAAGGTTTGCTTATGCAGCAGTGGGCGTTCGATTAATTTCAGAGTATCCGTTGGGTTATGGGTCAATCAATAGCTCTTTTGCAGGCTTACAAGAATATGCCCTGGTTCCGCATGAACATCAAGGTCAAGTTCATAGTGGTTGGATTGATTTAGGCTTAGCATTTGGGTTGCCTGGCTTAGGCTTGGTATTTTTAACGATGCTTTCAATTATTTATTTTGCCCTAAAGAATAGATCTGCATTGGTACTACCCTGGGCAACTATGTGCTTGGCTTTTATTCCTTTTGGCCTGATCGCTGAAATTACTTGGAAGCAATACTTCGAAGCAACAATATTCTTTCTCGTACTGGGGGCCACTATCGTTGCTCTATCCCAGATTCGCTCACGAAATTCCTAGAATTAATTTGTATCTACGCAGTTAGGTAAATACTTCCGGATTAGCTCAACCACTTTTGCTGGTATTTTTTTATATTCCTGATTATTGAGAGTCGTACCGCGATCATATAAATCTGATCCTGAAATGATTTTTTGCTGAATTTCTGCAGCACTAATATTTTTATAGGCGCTTAAGTTTTCTACGTCACTGATAGCATGAATCTTTTTCAGAATTTTTTCTTCATCCATGAAGTAAGAGAAATGCCAACCCCCTTTAGCAATATGCATTAAATCATTTTTATTACTTCTAAATCTATGAGGTAGATAAGATCGCAGGGTGCCTAAAGTGGTAATAACGGATCCATAGAATTTATCTTCTAGTGCTGCATTGTTGAGGTTGTAATAGTAAAAAGTTTGATCCAGACTGTAAGCCCGTACTTTTTTTGTCTCTGTATTATTTGCTTGAAGTAATTGAATACCTTCGTCAATGGCCGATTCGCTCGGAAACTCATCTAAGTCACTAAAAATAATGATGTCATTCGCATGAAATTTTTTTAATGGCATCAAGGTTGAGTTTCTTTGGGCATCTTGTATTTTCCAGAGAAAGCGATTTTTTCTATTACGGTACTTCAACTTCTTGTAGAGCCATGAAATAGAGCTAAGATTCAGGTATTCACGGTGGTAAATTACCTTCCCTCCATAAGGAAGAGTTTTGATCAACTCTTTACTTAGGATAAATGCTTTTTCTCTTCCAGAGAAGTCAACATTTGCCTCTGAAATAATAAAATAATCAACTATGGGACCTAAATACTCCAATCTAGCTTTGAGTAAGTCAAGCTCGTTATAAAACAAAAAAACATCCAATAACTGAGGCTTCATTTTAGTTTGCTGGGATGCGCTTGCGGGGGGAGAGAGAAGCGTGCCTCATCTCCTGGTTTTAAATAGGCCTGCTCGAGATGTAGTGCAAGACTTGGAATGCATATGCCGAGATAGCGTTTGGGTTTTGACCAAAACTTGAGGCGGCGAGGCATTTGTTTGAAATATCTGGAGCGCGCCATAAATGGCTGCTTGGTAATGATGCAGAAGTTATCGTAGTCAAAATCTTTTTTTGCTGTTTTAGTAATGGCCCATAGATCAGCGTCTGCTTTTAATGTTTTACCAGTCACTGCAAATGTCATGGTGGTAGAGTTAGATGTACGCCACCATTGAGTTGGCCCCTCGACAACTTCGGTGGACTCTGAATACCGATTTCTTTTGGCATAAGGGTTTACTGGCAAGCTACTCAGTTTATATTTATCTGGATGGTCGTAGAGCGTAACGTAGTCAAAGTAGCGTAATCCCTCCTCTAGAGCCTGCGGCGCTTGCGGTAAATGTAAGTAGTCATCCTCTATGAAATAAAAGAGATCATCTTCTTTGCCAATTTCTAGAGCAATTTCATAAAGCTTCCAGAATGATCCTGGATTGCCTAGGCTAGTTTCAATGAGCTGGTCAAATTGATAATTTGATTTTAGATTTTGAATGAGATCTGAATCACAATTATCAGCAACACAGATAAACTCCCACCCTTTGAAGGTTTCTACAAGGTTTTTTAGAGAGTCGTACTTGTTAATACCATCAACCTTCACCTTGGGGTAGCCTTTGCTGCTAATTCTAAAGAGGATAATTTTTCGCATTAGAAATACTATTATTTAAAGGGGTTAAGGCGATCAAAAAATGAGGGCAGTATTTGATTGAAAGAAGTTTGAGGAAAGTTTTCGTGTAAATAGCTACCATGCCTATAAGTTGCGCGCAGATAGTCATGGCTTCTTAGCCAAGAATAGACGCGTTTCTCAAATAAATCACCACCATAAGTAGGGTAGCACTCAGAAGCAGGGTGGTAGTGTTCATAAATCCGTCTTCTAAAGTCAGCCGTTCGAATCAAATACATTTGATCTGAAAATCCATAGCCATAAAAATTATGTTTATCGATAGTCTCAGAATCTCTTTTGGCGTCCTTATATTTTCGGTTCCAGGTTAAATTAAAGACCTTTACTTGGGGCATACTTTCAAGGGTAGCGATTCCTTCGCTTAGCCAGCCCTTTTTGGTCCAGGGGGCAACAATCGAATCTCCAGAAAAATGCAGTAAATATTGGGTATTTGTGAGGTATATAGAAACGAGTTCGGCGATTGAGTAGTAGTACCCCTTGCCCAACTTCTCTTGGCTAAGAGAAAAAAAATCTAACGCTTCTTGAGCATATTTTTCGACGTAAACATATTTTGTAATTATTCGTCTATCGATCAGTTTATCTGCTACACGCCGGACTAAGTCGAAATCTTTAACGTTATTGATGTAAAGAATTTTTTCATCAAATACATATTTGCATCTATCAATCATTCGCTCGATTTGGTCTGTCTTTAGAATGATTTCCCAATCGTTCTCCCAAACCTTTGTTTCAAACGTAATAGTCATTGAATGTAGATACGAATCTTTATAATTTATAATCAGATTGTTAATTTATTGGCTTATTATTTATCAAAATCCATGATTTTGGATGGAATATAGGAATTATATGATCCTAGTTACAGGTGGCGCAGGATTTATTGGTGGCAACTTTGTTTTGGATTGGCTGGCCAAGCCAAGTGCTGAGGGCATTATTAATCTCGATAAATTGACCTATGCAGGTAATCTATCAACTTTGATAGCGCTACAGAAGGATTCCCGCCATGTTTTTGTTCAAGGCGATATTGGTGATAAAGAATTGGTCACTAAATTATTAAAAGAGCATCGTCCGCGTGCCATCATCAACTTTGCAGCAGAAAGCCACGTAGATCGCTCCATTCATGGTCCGGCGGAGTTTGTGCAAACTAATATTTTGGGCACTTTTAATTTGCTGGAATGTGCCAGAGAGTATTGGAATGATTTAGATGATGCTGCTAAAAAAATGTTTCGTTTCCATCATGTTTCTACTGATGAGGTGTATGGCTCACTGTCTGCGACAGATCCTGCGTTTACTGAAGCCAATCCATATGAGCCTAATAGTCCGTATTCTGCCTCTAAGGCTGCATCTGATCATTTAGTGCGCGCTTGGTTTCATACGTATGGTTTCCCAGTGGTGACTACTAATTGTTCAAATAACTACGGTCCGTACCATTTCCCGGAAAAGCTCATTCCATTAGTGATTCTGAATGCACTTAATAGCAAGCCCTTGCCAATTTATGGCGACGGTCAGCAGGTGAGAGATTGGCTTTATGTTGGCGACCATTGCTCTGCTATTCGTGAAGTATTGGCGAATGGCAAATTAGGTGAGACCTATAACATCGGTGGCTGGAATGAAAAGGCCAATATTGATGTAGTAAAAACCATTTGTCGCATTCTTGATGAATTAAAGCCTCGTGCCGATGGCAAATCATATGCAGAGCAAATTACCTTTGTTAAGGATCGCCCTGGCCATGATCGCCGCTACGCCATTGATGCCAGTAAGGTTGAGCGTGAGCTAGGTTGGCGTCCGGCTGAGACTTTTGACACGGGCATTCGTAAGACGGTGCAGTGGTATTTAGATAACCCAGTATGGATTGAGGGCGTAGTCAGTGGCTCATATCGCGACTGGTTACAAAAGCAGTACAACTAAATTTAGCAGCGAATAAATGAATATCCTCGTATTTGGCAAAGATGGCCAGTTGGGAAAAGCATTCAAAAAACTATTTGATTCTATGCATACAGAAGACATGCATGTTCAATATGTGGGTCGTGATTCATGTGACCTCAGCAGTTCCGCTGCTATATCTAAACTCCTAAGACAATTTGAGCCCGATCTCATCATTAATGCTGCCGCATATACTGCGGTAGATAAGGCTGAAACAGAAGTAGAGATGGCTTTTGCTATTAATGCTAAAGCCCCCGAGCTGATGGCTCGTTATGCAGTAGAGCATGGCAGTACTTTGCTGCATTACTCAACAGACTATGTTTTTGATGGTGCTAAAGACCTGCCTTATGTTGAAACGGATCTACGAAATCCATTAGGCATTTATGGTAAGAGCAAGGCTGCAGGAGAAGAGGCAATAGAAGCCATCTTTACAAACTCTACTCAGGGTCAATATGCCATATTCCGGACTAGCTGGGTCTATGGCGATGGTGGTAATTTCATACGAACCATTTTGCGCCTAGCAAAAGAGCGCGAAGAGTTAAAAGTGATTGCTGATCAGTATGGCGTACCAACAAGTGCGCAGTGGTTGGCGCAAGTGAGCCTAAATTTAGTGTTAGACCAAGCGCTTAATCACAGGAAATTTACTTCCGGTATTTACCATGTGGTACCCGCTGGAGAAACTACTTGGCATGGCTTAGCAATACTGGCTACCCAGGCTGCTATTGCTGCAGGCGTTACGCTAAAAGCTAGGCCTGAGGCTATCAAGCCTATTCCCGCAGTGGAATATCCACTTCCAGCACCTAGACCCACTAATTCACGTATGGATACGGCTAAATTGTGTAAAGCCATAGAAAGCATTGGCGATATGTCAAAATTGCAGCACTGTAAGCGTCTTTGGGGTGATGAGGTTAAGACTTATGTAGCTCAGCTTGCCCAAGATGGAATCATTTAAAGGTTAAAAGTATGGCAGTTAATCGTAAAGGCATTATCTTGGCTGGCGGCTCTGGAACGCGTTTGTATCCAGTCACTCAGGCAGTCTCTAAGCAGTTAATGCCGGTCTACGACAAACCTATGGTGTACTACCCATTAAGCACTTTAATGTTGGCTGGTATCCGTGACATCTTATTGATCTCTACCCCGCATGACACGCCGCGCTTTTCTGAATTACTAGGCGATGGTTCGCAGTGGGGACTCAATATTGAGTACTGCGTTCAGCCTTCCCCAGATGGCCTTGCCCAGGCATTCACGCTTGGGAAGAACTTTGTCGGCAATCATCCAAGTGCTCTAGTACTGGGAGACAATATTTTTTATGGCCATGAGTTGGTAGACCAGTTAAATAGTGCGGATGACAGAGCTGCTGGCGCTACTGTATTTGCCTATCATGTCAATGATCCAGAGCGCTATGGCGTCGTAGAGTTTGATAAGGACTACAAAGCGCTCTCCATTGAAGAAAAGCCAGTAAATCCAAGAAGCAACTACGCAGTCACTGGCCTCTATTTTTATGATAATCAGGTTTGTGATATCGCCGCTTCTATTAAGCCAAGTGCACGTGGCGAACTGGAGATTACCGATGTAAACCGTGTTTACCTCGGTAAGAATGAACTCAGTGTTGAGATTATGGGGCGTGGTTTTGCCTGGTTAGACACTGGCACACATGATTCTTTACTGGATGCTGCAGGTTTTATTGCTACCCTACAAAAACGCCAGGGATTGATGGTGGCTTGCCCAGAAGAAATTGCCTATCGTCAAGGTTGGATTGCTGCCGATACAGTGCAAAAGGTTGCTGCTCAATTGAGTAAAAATAGCTATGGTCAATACCTCAATAAAATTCTGAAGGAGCTTAATGCTTCAGCTCAGCCAATTTCTTTATCTGGGAAAAAGGTGAGCAAATGAGTGCACCTTCTAAGGTGCAGGTAAGCCCAACTGCAATTCATGATGTATTGGTAATTGAGCCAAAAGTATTCGGTGATGAGCGTGGCTGGTTTACTGAATCTTTTAATCAAAATGATTTTGCGAAGGCAACCGGACTAGATGTAGATTTTGTGCAAGACAATCATTCCTTTTCGCGTCAATGGACTTTGCGTGGCCTGCACTATCAGCTCGAGCAGACGCAAGGTAAATTAGTTCGGGTAGTTGCTGGCAGTGTATTTGATGTCGTAGTAGATATTCGTAAAGATTCCCCAAGCTATGGCAAATGGGTTGGGCTTGAGCTCAGCGCCCAAAACCATAAGCAGTTATGGATTCCTCCAAAATTAGCCCATGGCTTTTTGGTACTTTCAGAGACAGCCGAGTTTCTCTATAAAACAACGGACTACTACCATCCGCAGAGTGAAGCCTGCTTGGCTTGGAACGATCCAACGGTTGGAATTGACTGGCCTTTACCTGCAGGTATCAGTCCGAATATGAATGCCAAGGATGCCGCTGGTCTGCTGTGGGATGCTGCGCCAAAGTTTTAAGCTCCTATGAGCAATTCATTTACTGATAATCCTGCCGCTTCACCAAAAATTTTATTGGTAAAGCTCTCCTCGCTGGGAGATGTACTTCACAATCTACCGATCGTCTGGGATTTACGCAGACGCTTACCAAATGCGCAAATTGACTGGGTAGTTGAGGAGGGGTATGTACATCTTCTTGAGCCACTTTTAACTAGAGATGGATTTAAAGGGATTGATCACATTATTCCTTTTAGCTTGCGGCGCTGGAAAAAGAGTCTTTTTAAGCTCTCAACCTGGCAGCAATTCTTTGCATTTAAGAGGCAATTGCAAGTTGATCAATATGACTACCTGATTGAGACTCAAGGCCTCTTAAAGTCTGGGTTGGTCTGCGCTCTTGCTGATAAATCAAAAGATGCCGTAATTGCAGGCCTTGCTAATGCCACTCAATTCTCTGGCTATGAACCTATCGCCAGATCGTTTTATAACCAGAGCGTTCAGGTACCCATTGATTGCCATGCAGTCGATCGATCTCGTTGGGTGATGTGTTCTGCGCTAGATTGGCAATTAATAGATCGCTCAGATTTTCCTATGTTTTATCCTGAGGCTTTTGTTCAGGCGCTAGGTGAGAAGAAAATAGAAGGTTTAAAAAAGCCTTATGTATTGTGCTTTCATTCAACTGCAAGAGCAGCTAAGCGTTGGTCCAATCAATGCTGGCTTGCATTGGGGCAAGAGTTAGCAAGCCGTGGTTATCAAGTGGTTCTGCCTTGGGGTAATCTGGCTGAGAAGGCGGTTAGCGAAGAGCTCGCCAAGCAAATACCAGGAGCATTTGTTCCCCCAGCATTTTCTATTGAGGATGCTTTCTCAGTCATTGCTCACGCTGCTTTGACTGTAGGCGTTGATACTGGCCTCACTCATTTAGCTGCTGTATTAGGCAAGCCAACTGTGGAAATTTATTGTGATTCGCCACGCTGGAAGACCGAGGGCTATTGGGCAAAGAACATCCGTAATGTGGGTGATATCGGAGCACCACCGAGCGCTGTAGAGGTGATCAATGCCTCTTTGAATTTGTTGCCTTAAAGTTGCTTTAGCTCAACGCAGCAAAGTATTAATCGAGATTAAATCTTCATCCGTTAAGGCGGCAGCATGTGCTTTTAATTTAATGGCATTGAGGATGGTGTTATAGCGCGCTTGTTGTAACTGTGATCTTGTAGTGATCAGTGTATCAAGAGCAATCAACACATCAATATTGATTAAGGTGCCAACTTGAAATCCGAGCTTGCTTGATTCGAGAGCAGAGCTTGATGAGCGCTCGGCAGCCTCAAACGCTTTAACACTTGCTAGACCACCATAAAAACCAGTAAAAGCTGTTCGAGTACTTTGGGCCGCTGTCCGACGTGCATTGTCATAGTTTGCTTTGGCTTGATCTACTAATGCGGCATTTTGACGAATGACTGAACTATTAAAGCCACCAGATACCAAAGGGATTGTCATCTGCAATGCGATAGTGTTGTTATAGACGTTAGTATTCGATGGTGTGTAGCTATTTGGTGTGCCGTTCGAGGTGTTGTAACCAGAAGTACCCACAAAGTTTACGGATGGGTAGTTCAGAGCCTGCGCAGATCGGTAGGTACTCTCAGCCAGGTTTACAGATAGTTGATTAGCTAAGACATTAAAGTTCGCTGCTTCTGCCTGGTTAATCCAGTCATCCATGGTTTGACCTGGTGGTAGCTGGGGATTGACCGATTCTGCGATTGGATAGCCTTTGCTATCTTTGCTCTTAGAGCGTGGGTCTTTTAGAACCCCGTCAATTTTTGCTTCCTTGACGAGCGGCTTAAGAGGCCCAACCGCATGACCAACTAACTGCTCTAATACCCCACGCTTAACAATCAGGTCAGCTTGTGCAGCAATTTCTTGGGAGTTTGCCAGATCTAATGCAGCCTGTGCTGTATTGACATCTACGATAGTAGCAAGACCCGCATCAAACTTTGCTTGTGCAATATCAAGTTGCTGCTTGATTAAATCTTTTTTATTGCGATAGAGCTCAACGTTATCTTGGCTGGTGAGCGCATCAAAGTAAGCCTGTGAGACACGAATAATGAGATCTTGTTGTGCCAAGAAAAAGCGCATATCTGCAATCTTAGTATTGAGGTCACCTTGTTTGAAAGCCTCAAGCGCTGCAACGTTAAATACTGGTTGGGTTAGGGTAACGGTATAACTTTTTTGATCAAATACTCGCGAGTTTCCGGGATTATTTGATACGACCGTAGTATTTGCTCCATGCTGGTAATAACGCGTGCCAGTTGGGGTGGCATTAGCTTGAGGTAGTAATAAGGAAAGGCCTTGCCAATACAACTCTTTGCTGGCCACATAATTAAAGCGAGCTGCATTTAATACTGGGTCGCTAAAGGCAGCCTCTTGATATAACTGGATTAAATCGACTAATTGACCTTGGGCATTACTAGCTTTGCTACCTGTGACATTCGATGGTGCAGAACTAGAAGGTAGTGCAGCCTTAGGGGGCATCACAAACTGTGGCGGTTGCTCTAGGCCAATCAGTGTTGAGGCACTCATTGGGGTTGGAAGAGCTAGTCTTGCCGCATCGTTGGGACTTTGGGCAAAAGCATTTAATGGCAGTAAATTGAGGCCGAGCGCCTGGCTCAGGATTAAACCGATAGTACTTATTTGGGAGCGACGAAAACGGGCCTGGGTCATCTAATTCGGATACTTTTCAATGTGCCATGAAGTTTAAGGCTAATTCATTCAAAGTGCCTATTTAGCAGCTATTTTGCCAAATTCGCATGTAATACCCATAAGCCTATAGAATTTGCTCATGGATCTCATTTTGTTACTAAAGGCAGTCATTCTCGGGGTGGTAGAGGGCTTAACGGAGTTTTTGCCGATCTCTAGTACCGGGCATCTGATCTTAGTAGGAGATTTACTCGATTTCAACGATGAAAGGGGTAAGGCCTTTGAGGTCATCATTCAGTTCGGCGCGATTTTGGCAGTCTGCTGGGAGTTTCGTGAAAAGCTTCTTAAGGTTGCCCTGTCTTTTTCCAGTAGCGCCATATCCCGCCGCTTTGTTCTTAATTTGCTAATTGCCTCTTTGCCGGCAATGGGTCTTGGATTTATATTCGGCAAACATATCAAAGCAGTATTGTTTTCGCCGATACCGGTAGCAAGCGCCTTCATCGTGGGCGCCTTTATTATTTTCTGGGCAGAGCGTCGTCAAGAGAAAATGACCACTGCCAAAAGTCATATTCAGTCTGTAGACGATCTTTCTCCTTTCGATGCCCTCAAGGTTGGCTTGGCGCAGTGTGCTGCACTAATACCAGGAACATCACGCTCGGGTGCAACCATTATTGGCGGTATGTTATTCGGCTTGCCACGCGCTGTTGCTACTGAATTTTCTTTCTTCCTTGCGATACCAGTCATTGGCGGAGCTACTGCTTATGAGTTACTCAAGCTATGGAAAGCCCCAGTCGCATTCTCAGGAGAATTTGCACTTGCGACAGTTATTGGTTTTATTGCCGCTTTTATCTCTGCATTTATTTGTGTGCGCTGGTTAATCCATTACGTGGCGCACCATAACTTCATTCCATTTGCTTGGTACCGCATCGCCTTCGGCCTTTTGGTGCTCATCACTTCATACACCGGTTTAATTGCCTGGTCACATTAATACTATTCAGAATATTGGGAAATGGAATTTAAGATGGATGCATCAATAGACGCAATTACCAATAATATTCAACTGGCATTAGCGCCAGTTTTCTTATTAACTGCAGTAGCTACTTTGATTAATGCGATTTCTGCTCGTCTAGCCAGAACAGTTGATCGTATGCGGGCAATCCAGCAAAAAATTCAGGATGGCTTGGTAGCAGATGAGGCGATGCTGAGTCATATGCGCATAGAGGCTAATGAAGCTAAGGTTCGTGGACGCTTATGCACACTGGCAATCTTTTTTGTTGTCTTAAGTGGCGTATTAATTTCCTTGACAGTACTTGAGCTCTTCTTTTATCAGGCGGGTGCCGTACGCTCCTTTAAAACGGACTACGTTATTTGGACTTTTGTACTAGGTCTCATGTCATTTATGACCTCCTTATCGATAGTACTGGGAGAGGTTATCTACGCTTACTGGTCTGCTGGCTGGCATTTGCATCGCCGTTAAAATGAAAGAACTTTTATAAAGAATAGATTATGAAAAAAATCCTCATCACCGGCGGCGCAGGTTTTCTAGGTTCTCACTTAACCGAGAAACTTCTCAAAGAAGGCAATGATGTTTTGGTAGTAGATAACTACTTTACAGGCACTAAAGAGAACTTAGCCCACTTATTACCTAACCCTCGCTTAGAGCTGATGCGTCACGACGTGACCTTCCCACTTTATGTAGAAACCGATCAGATCTATAACTTAGCCTGCCCAGCTTCTCCAGTGCACTATCAATACGATCCAGTACAAACTACTAAGACTAGTGTGCATGGCGCAATTAATATGCTCGGTCTTGCTAAAAGAACTAGAGCTCGTATTTTGCAAGCCTCTACCAGTGAAGTCTATGGCGACCCAGAAGTACATCCCCAGCCAGAAGAATATTGGGGCAAGGTTAATCCCATTGGTATTCGTTCTTGCTATGATGAAGGTAAGCGCTGCGCTGAAACCCTCTTTTTTGATTACAACCGTCAGCACAATTTAGACATCAAAGTAGTCAGAATCTTTAATACCTATGGCCCACGCATGCACCCCAATGATGGCCGTGTCGTGAGTAACTTTATTGTCCAGGCGCTACAAGGCAAAGATATCACCATTTATGGGGATGGTCAGCAAACTAGAAGCTTTTGCTATGTCGATGACTTAATCGACGCCATGGTCAAAATGATGAACTCAGAAGAGGGCTTTACTGGCCCAGTCAATATTGGTAATCCTGGTGAGTTCACCATGCTGCAATTAGCCGAATCGATTCTCAAGCTCTCAGGTAGTAAATCCAAGATCATTCATCAGCCATTACCATCAGATGATCCAAAGCAGCGTCAACCGAACATCGAATTAGCTAAAGCCAAGCTGGGCTGGCAGCCAAAGGTCAATTTAGAGGATGGCCTCAAAGAGACGATTGCTTACTTTAGGAAAGTTGTAGCTTAAGTTGTTAGAAAAAGAATTAGAGCAATCAGAAAAGCGCTTTGAGCGTATTCGATCTTTTGTCTTAAGGGCTGGTAGGACAACTTCTGGACAGCAGCGTGCAATAGATGAGTTGGGCCCTAAATATCTATTACCTTTTGAAGATAAACCACTTGATTTAATATCTGCATTTCAAGGCTCTACTCATTCCAAAATATTGGAGATCGGATTTGGCATGGGTGAGACCACTGCCAAGATTGCAGCCACTCGAAATCAAGACGATTTCTTAGCGATCGAGGTTCACACTCCTGGTGTAGGCGCTCTTCTTAAGCTAATTAGTGAAAATAATCTCACTAATTTACGCCTCATTCGTCATGATGCCGTTGAGGTATTGGAAAAAATGATTTCTCCCGACTCCTTGGACGGTATTCATATTTATTTTGCTGATCCTTGGCATAAGAAGCGTCATCATAAGCGTCGCCTCATTCAAACTGAGTTTGTGCGCTTATTGGTATCTAAACTGAAACCAGAGGCCTATTTACATCTAGCAACAGATTGGCATAACTATGCTGAGCAGATGCTTTTGGTTTTGAATGCGGAAGTAGCCTTGAAAAATACCTCGACTAACTTGGTGAAGCTAGAAACATTTACCAATGAAGATGCCGCTAAGGCAGGTGAAATCTCAAATGAATTTAAACCCTCAATAGAGCAACTTAATTCTGATCATCTAGGCTATGTTGATAGGCCGTCTTATCGACCGATTACTAAGTTTGAAACCCGCGGCATCAAACTTGGCCATGGCGTTTGGGACTTGGTTTATCGGAAAAAATAAAGTGCAGGTGGTAAATACACTGCAATTTTTAACCTGCTTGGATCTCAGTACTACGTAAGCTTTTGGCCAGAAGATCAAGCACACCATTGACGTATTTGTGGCCATCAGTGCCACCAAAAGTTTTAGCTAACTCTACTGCTTCATTGATAGCGACTTTATAAGGCACTGATAGATCTGCTGCCAGCTCGTAGGTTCCGATGAGGAGTGCGGCATGCTCTACCGGAGATAGCTCATTGATAGGGCGATCAAGCGCTGGACCAATGAGTGCCTCTAATTCATCCGTGCGCTCTAGAACACCTTCAAAGATGCCTTGGAATAACTCTAGCTGACAGCGACGAAAAGCTGGGTCTTCAGCCAATTGTTTTGCAATAGCTATGGCACTTGGCAAGCTGCCTGCACGGCGCACTACTAAACTTTGATAGACGCCTTGTAAAGCATATTCACGGGCACGACGACGTGGCGTGAGTGAGCGTTTAGGAACTACTGACTTCGCTTCTTTTATTGTCTCGGGATTAGAAGAGTTAAGGCTTGTTTTGGACATGAAAATAATTACTCTTCGCTTGGGTTGATTTCGATATCAATATCGGGTGTTAGTGCTAAAGCCAGATTAGCCATTTCTACGACAGCTCTAGCGCAATCTGCACCTTTGACTTCTACGCGAACCTGCGCTTGTTCGTCGGTATCGCAAGTCAGTACGCCATTGGCAATGGGTAGGCCTGAGTCGAGCGAGATACGGGTGATGCCTGCAGCAGATTCGTTTGAGACAAGCTCAAAGTGATAAGTTTCACCACGAATCACTGCGCCTAGAGCTACCAAGCCATCAAACTCGCCAGTCTCCACCATTTTTTGGAGCGCAAACGGAATTTCAAGAGCGCCTGGAACGGTCACGAGTTTGATGTCAGACTGTGCAACCCCTAAAGCAATTAACTCTTTAATACAGGCATTAGTGAGAGCTACACAATGTGCTTCATTAAAACGAGCCTGCACAACCCCAATCCGCAGATCTTGACCGTTGAGGTCTGCTTCTAGTACACCTACAAAGTCATTATTTGAGTTAGTCATGATGAATATTTTCTAGATAAATATCTAAAGAGTTTATGGTGTGACAGGCTTATAAGGTTGATAGCCTGTAACTTCCAGTTTATAACCGGATAAACTTGGTACTGGGTTTGGGTTAGCAAGTAAGCGCATTTTGCCAACGCCAATGTCTTTTAGAATCTGAGCGCCAATGCCATAGCTTCTGAAATCAGTTTTACGTGCCAGCGGCTTTTTGATTTCGTCTTTAGATTGGTTCAGTTTTTGAAACTGCGCCAACCAATCTTGATCATTTGGTGCTGCGATACCTGCAGCATTGAGGAGTACTGCAACACCAGCGGGAGCGGCAGCAATCTGCTGCAATGCTTGTGCGAGCGGCCAAGAGTGGTTACTGATCTGTGAGTCCAAGAAATCAAGCACTGTCACAGGTTCATGTACCCGCACTAAAGTTTCTTGAGCTTCTGTAGGTTTGCCATGTATTAATGCAATATGAAGGCCTGAGCTTGGAGTATCACGATAGACGATGCCTTCGAACTTGCCCCAAGGAGTAATAAATTCGCGCTTACCTTCGCGCACCACAATACTTTCATGTTGACTGCGGTACTGAATCAAATCAGCAATACTGCCAATCTTGAGTTGATGTTCTTTAGCAAACTCCAAGAGGTCTGGCAAGCGAGCCATACTGCCATCATCTTTCATGATTTCGCAAATCACCGCTGTAGGTGAGCAGCCAGCCATTGCAGCAAGGTCACAACCGGCTTCTGTATGGCCAGAACGAATCAGCACGCCACCCGGTTGCGCCATGAGCGGGAAGATATGACCAGGTTGAACTAAATCATTTGGCTTAGCATTCGAAGCTACAGCAGTTTTAATGGTTAAGGCGCGATCTGCAGCAGAGATACCGGTAGTGACTCCAGTGGCAGCTTCAATCGAGACTGTGAAATTGGTTCCCATCGCGGTGCCGTTATCGCGCACCATCAGCGGCAGGTTTAATTGCTGACAACGTTCACGAGTTAATGTCAAACAAATCAGACCACGACCATGCTTTGCCATAAAGTTCACTGCCTCAGCCGTAACGTGATCAGCAGCCAGAACTAGGTCACCCTCGTTTTCACGATCTTCTTCATCAACGAGAATAACCATCTTGCCAGCGCGCAGGTCGGCAATGATTTCTTCAGTAGAGGCAAGGGTATTTGGCATAGCCCTCTATTTTAAGCTGAGCAGGCAATTACTGTGAGCTCTTACAGGAATATGCCGACTTTCGGACAGCAAGAGCCTCGATGAGGTCTTTTAAGGGTTCTCAGACCCCCTGAAAATTCTTCTATGCCCCAGTCATCCCAAGCTACCCCAAAAGATTGGCTAGATCGTCAAGTTAGCTTATCTAAGGGCTTTATTTTATTGGAAGTCTTAGTAGCCATGAGTCTAATTTTGGGCTCATGGATGGCTTTAGTTGGCACCTATCAAAACCTAGCCTTACGTACTACCCAAACTGAAAACAAAAGAGCACAACTACGCAAGGAGTTTGATGCCTTTGAAACGATTGAGCAAGCTAGGGCAGGTACTAAAGCAAATATCAAAGGTCAAAGCAATGAATCTACTCGAGTGTCTAGTCGCAATCGCACTCAGCATGGTGCTTCTAAACCCAATGTTAAAAACCAGCGCTGATTTGCTAGCTAAACAAATCGAATATGAGAAAAGACAAGCTCTTGCTTCTGAAGCAGATCGTGCATTTGAGCTCATAGGTCGCGCACTCCGAGTGGCAGGGTATCGCAATATTCATTCTAAGCAGCAACGTAAGCAAAAAGATCAATTCATACAAGTTCAAAAAAAGTCAGGCTATCGAGGATCAGATTCCTTGATGGTTCAATATGAGCTATCTACTGAAGTCGATTTTGACTGTATTGGCAACGTTCTAAATCAAGAGCGCACTCAGCATGGTTTGGCACGCCAGGGATTTCTAGTAGATAGACAAGCTGGTATCACTAAAGGGACTAAGGTTAATGGTGGATCCTTAATTTGCCAATCACTAGATCGGCAGGGCCGTGTACAAAATACGACCTTGATGAATGGCGTGAATGTCTTATTGATTGAAGAGCTTGTAACTCCAGAAAAATTATCCCCTCAAAAACTTTTTAAAGTAAGCCTGCAGATGACTGACGGCGCCTTGTTCAATATTGATCTAGAGCGCACCTTTAGTACGAGAAATTTGCCATGATCCTTGCATGGGTAATTTCCTTACTTCTGCTTTGTGCCTCTTTGGTTGTGCATTTAGAGCGCTTGACTGCGCTACGAATTATTGAGCTTAAAACAATCGAGGTGGCACAACAAAATTTTATTGCTGCAGAAAAATCAGTTGTAGATTGTCAGAATAATCTTACCGCCCTTTCTGCATTAACCGAAAACTCCTGCTTTATTCAACCTATCTCCAAAAACATCTGGCTCATTACTAGCAAACAAAAACCAGCAATTCAAGTTCATGTTGCATTAGATGAAAAGTCAGGATTTGTTACACGCTTAAATTGGCGACAAGCTTTTGAATAAACATGATTCGTCTCATGGGAGTAGCTTACTTGAGTTAATGGTAGTGATATTAATTATTGCCATCATGGCGATGATCACTATGCCGCTCTTGCAAAACCAAATCGCTGCACGAGAAATTAATTCAGTTGCCAGAAGGTTTATTGCACATGCCCATTTCGCTCGGCAGCAAGCTTTACATCTTGGCGAGCAAGTATTGCTGAGGCCTGCTGCTGAGAGTGGCTGGGATGAGGGCTGGGTAGTTCAGAGTAGCTGCATCACTAAGGTAGCTAAATTAAACTGCACTCCTAAATATTGGTTTTCTCAAGGGACAATAGACCCTATTTATTTCAAGGGCGGTGGCAGGCAGTTTGTCGACCCCCACTCTGGTAAACGAGGTGTTTTGTTCAATGCCGCTGGAGCGGCTAAATCAGGACATGGAGGCTTTGTAGCCAATCGACTGATCTTGGGTCATCACAGGCAGCCTAACCTTGAGCGCCAGCTTATTTTGGGGAGTGGAGGGCGTTGGAGAATCTGTGACCCAGCCAGAGATGCCAAGCGCTGCCATTGAATGGTTTAATAGATGCATGTACAGCGCAGTTGACCATCAGTTTATGAGCGAGGCTTTAGCCGAGGCTCAAAAGGCACTATATTTATCCAATCCAAATCCACGGGTGGGGTGCGTCATCGTTAAAGATGGGCAAGTCATTGGGCGTGGCTTTACGCAAAAGGTTGGACAGGCTCATGCAGAAGTTCAGGCATTAGCTGACGCTAAATCGAAAGGTAAAGACCCGGTAGGCTCCACGGTCTACGTCACACTAGAGCCCTGCAATCACAAGGGTAAAACCCCTCCATGCGTGGATGCCTTGATTGCTTCAAAACCAGCCAAAGTCATTGCTGCAATGAGCGATCCCAATCCTTTGGTTGGTGGCAAGGGATTAGAAAGATTAAAAGCAGCAGGTATTGAAGTGCATTGCGGTTTGTTAGAAACGGAAGCCCAAGAACTGAATCGTGGATTTATTTCAAGGATGACAAGAGGTCTTCCTTGGGTGCGTATGAAAATCGCCGCCAGCCTCGATGGCAAGACTGCATTGCCAGACGGTAAAAGCAAATGGATTACTGGGGCACTTGCCAGAGCAGATGGACATCATTGGCGCGCACAAGCTTGCGCCATCGTGACGGGTGTGGGCACTGTTAAGGAGGATGACCCTTCTTTGAATGTAAGAGATGTGGCAACACAACGTCAGCCCTGCAGAATTATTATTGATTCCAAGTTAGAGACTCCTCCAAATGCCAAGATCCTCAATGAGCTTGATCAATCCAAAGTTCTGATTGTGTGTGCAGGACTCGATTCTCCAGAAAGACAAGAGAAAGCTAAAGCCTTTCAAGTCCGCGGTATTGAGGTAATGGCGATGGCGAATACTTCTGGCAAAGTAGATTTACCAAAACTGTTTTCTTATCTTGCTAAAGAGCGCCAGATGAATGAGATTCATATTGAGTCAGGCTTCAAGCTCAATGGATCGATGCTGCGAGAAGATTGCGTGGATGAGTTATTGCTCTACTACGCTCCATTTTTCATGGGCGAGGGTATTGGTATGGCAAATGTACCAAGCTTAGCCGCATTAGATGCGCCAAAAGAATGGACAATCATCGATCAGTGTTTGTTTGGCCCTGATTTAAGACTTCGCTTAGTTAAAAGACTAATTAAGAACTAAAATCTCCCTATGTTTACTGGAATCATTACTGCTGTTGGTCAAATTACAAGCGCACAAGCGAAGGGCGATGGCCTACATTTAGTAGTCGAGGTACCAATGGGCTACCTCGATGATGTTGCTTTAGGCGACAGTATTGCCATCGCAGGCGCCTGTATGACTGCGACACAATTTAAGGGGAATACATTCTCTTTAGACATTTCCCGCGAGTCTCTTAGTAAAACAGTTGGCTTAGATAAAGTAGGCCCTGTGAATCTGGAGAAGGCAATGCGCCTCAATGATCGATTAGGTGGCCACTTAGTCAGTGGGCATGTCGATGGGTTTGGTAAAGTAGTCCACTTCTCACAAGTAGCTAACGATGCCTATGGCTCTTGGTTGCTACGCATTGAGGCTCCAAAAGAATTGGCGCCATTTCTGGCCTACAAGGGATCGATTGTGGTGAATGGTGTTTCGCTAACAGTGAATAAAACAGAAGATAGCCTAAATGCTTGCGTAGTCGATATCAATCTAATCCCTCATACTCTACAAAGCACTACCTTGGGTAAGCTACAACAGGGTGATGCGGTCAACCTTGAGGTTGATTTGATTGCGCGCTATGTTGCGCGCATGCTGAATAAAAATTAGAGATTTTTTAATTCAACTCTAATTGTGGGCCCACCTTTTCTAGAGTGAGCTATTCTAATAAGCAATTCATCATCCAGTAAATCTAACTGAGATTGAGGTGCTCTCGGCGCAAGCAAGAACTTCTTTCTACCTATATCAGAATGTATTGCTAAAAGCTCTTTGTTAGTCTGTTTCATTTTTGGCTAATCGCTATAAAGGGGCAAATATAATTCTTTTTGATACCAAATTACAGCATGTATAAATTGACCATTTTTTTACCTTGGGTATATAACCATGTTGACAATAGTCCCATATTGGGACTATTATTGAAAGATGAGGGTAATAGCTAAAAAGAACTTAGTAAATTTTTGGAAAACTCATAAGAGTGCTGAGCATCCTCTCAGGGCTTGGTACGATGAGGCAATCAATGCTAAATGGACTAAGCCTCAAGATATAAAAAATGCTTATAGAAATGCAAGTTTTGTTGGAAGCAATAGAGTAGTTTTTAATATTAAAGGTAACGATTACAGGTTAATAGTTGCCGTGGCATATCAGTTTGGCGCGGTGTACATAAAGTTTATTGGATCGCATTCGGCATATGACGATATTGATGTAAGAACAGTAAATATGGAGGGTGTATGAAACATTTAAAGCCTATACGAAATAAGGTTGAATATAAGGCCGCATTATCCGAGGCATCAAATTTTTTTGATGATGAGCCAAAGCGTGGCAGTAAAGAAGCTGATAGATTTGAAATTCTTTTAATGCTGATCGAGGCTTATGAAGCTAAGCATTACCAAATTCTTCCGCCTGACCCTGTGGAGGCAATTAAATTTAGAATGGAACAGGCGGGCCTTAAACCTAAAGACCTACAGCCTATGATTGGCGGATTAAATCGAGTATATGAAATTTTGAATCATAAGCGCCCATTAACATTAAGAATGATCTGGAGGCTACATTCTATGTTGGGCATTCCGGCGGAAAGTCTAATTCAGCCAGATGATGAACTACATGCAGCCTAGTTATTGATTGCTTTACGATAGCGAGTCGGATCACTCACATTGGCCTGCTTAAAGCCTGCTTGGCGCAAACGGCAAGACTCACACTCACCACAAGCTTCACCTAAATCATTGGCCTGATAGCAAGAAACAGTTTGGGAATAATCTACGCCCATCGTGCTACCAAGTTGAATGATTTCTGCTTTGGTTAAATTGATGATTGGTGCATGAACCCGAAAGTGATTCTTATCATTGATTGCTTCTACGCCCGCTTTGGTAGCGAGATTAGCCATATGCTCAAAAGAGGCAACATACTCAGGACGGCAATCGGGATAGCCTGAATAATCTACCGCATTGGCGCCATAGAAAACGTCTAAGCCGCCCAATGACTCAGCCCAACCTAAGGCCAGTGATAACAAAATCGTATTGCGTGCTGGCACATAAGTAATCGGAATTTCTTGATCTTTACCGGGAGTAGTTGGTACTGCAATAGATGAATCTGTTAAAGCAGAGCCACCAAAACGAGTGAGATCTAAAGTAACTACTTCATGACAAACAACACCCATTTGTTTAGCAATATGCTTAGCTGCCGATAGTTCAGAAGAATGGCGTTGCCCATAAGCCACTGAGAGCGCATAAGGCACATAGCCTAAGTCTTTAGCTAAAGCAAGAACGGTTGTGGAGTCTAGGCCGCCAGAGAAAAGGATGACTGCAGGAGCACCCGCTTTACGTGGCGCTAGATTCTCAAATGCCGTGGACAACTTAGACATTAGTTCTACTTACTTAGTAGCCGCTAGAAGCTGCTGCGCGTCTTTAGCTGCATCAGTATCGGGATATTTGGCAACGATTTCATTAAAAGTTTTTTTAGCAGCTGCTTTATTACCGCTTTCTAATTGAGAATTACCCAAAGTAACCATTGCTGCAGGAACACGCGCATGGTTCGGGTATTTCTTGATCAGATTTTGTAGCTGACTTATTGCACCAGCGTAATCTTTATTGGCGTACTTACTATTACCACTCCAGTAGAGAACTAATGGCAGGTAAGGACTTTTAGGATACTTTGCTGCAAATGCAGAAAAACCTTCATCTGCTTTTTTCAGACTACCCGCCTGAAACGCATTTAAAGCATCGTCATAGGCTTTTTTCTCGCCTGGTTGTACAGTGCCACTCACACCTTCAATAGTGACGGTACGTGGCTCAAAATTACCCAAGCGATTATCCAAATCTTGGTAGTAGGTTTTTTGGCTAGAGTTGATGTCTTCACTTTGCTTTTCAAGGCCTTCAATCTTGCCGCGTAACTCAGCATTATCTGCCTTAAGCTTTTCAATTTGACCTTGTAACTCAAGCTGGGTAGTCGCTAAGGATTTACGTAAATCTAAAATAGCCTTGCGGGCCTCATCATCAGAAAAGAGGGCCCAAGCATTACCAGATGTGCCCAAGCAAAAAACGGCGGTACTTAAACAAAACGCTCGTGAGAGCGTTTGTTTTGCAGAAGTTAAAAACATCTTCATTTAGTTTGTGATGTACACAATATCTGCACGGCGATTTTCTGCCCAAGCAGCTTCAGTATCACCTTCTGCTTTTGGCTTTTCTTTACCAAAGCTCACAGCTTCCATCTGATCATCTGATACACCCATTAAGTTCAGCGATTTGCGAACTGCGTCTGATCGACGCTGGCCAAGTGCTAAGTTGTACTCAGCAGTACCGCGCTCATCGGTGTTGCCTTGAATAATGATCTTTTGTTTTGGATTAGCCTTTAAATAGCTTGCATGGGCAGACAACATTTTTTGGTATTTAGTCTGAACAGTGTATTCATCAAAGCCAAAGTAAACACTCTTATCAAACAATGGACTGCTGGGATCATTCCATGGTTGCGAGCCAAATTTTCCGCTACCACCACCATTGGCACCATCAACGTCATCAAGCTTTACGCTCGAGCAGGCTGCCAATACCAAT
>CAIVXR010000112.1 GCA_903909925.1 uncultured beta proteobacterium
CAACCAGAATCACAATCTGGGACTCTACCAACTGAGCTACGTCCGCCACTGAAGACCTAGATTATAGCTTTTTGCTCAAAAACCTGTCAAAAACAGCCCTTCAATGCCTGTTTTAGGCGCTTTCGAACTCAAAAGCGGCCCAATCTCCAAGGCATAAGCTTGCATCGATAAAGAAATCCAATATGGCGGCTTTGCTCTGCACTTTAGCTAACGCGTGATGGTCCGAAAGGCGCTGGCGCCAATAGCGTGATCCCGCCCTACCATGAGCCAGACCCAAAATATGTCTTGTGAAAGCCCCAATATAAAAAGGTTTGCCTTTGGCTTGGCACTCATCAAACCAGGCTTGCACTTGTTTCACTAAAGCAATCTGAATGCGGTGCCACTCAGTCTCACTAAAAAGGTATCCGGCAGCATCTCCATCAGTATTAATCATGTCATCCCAACCTAAAAGTAGCGCCGGAAAATGATACGCAGCTCTTCCCACCATAAAGCCATCAAAGTCATTCCAGTGACCAGCGATTTGCTCATTAGTTTCTAGTCCGCCGTTGAGCAATACCTTGAGATGGGGAAATTGTTTTTGCGCATCTACTCTGAGCTTTGCAGCAACCTCATATCGCAGCGGTGGTTTACTGCGATTCTCTTTAGGTGACAGCCCTTTAAGCACTGCATTACGAGCATGAATCGTAACCTGACTCGCACCGGCATCCGCTACTGCCAAAATGAAATTGAGTGCAAATTGGTAATCTTTTTCTAAGTTAGCTGCATCCATTGAATCTAGACCAAGACGATGCTTTACCGAGATCGGAATATCTACCTCATTCTTCATGGCCTTAACGCAGTCGGCTACTAAATCGGGTTCTGCCATGAGGCAAGCACCGAAGGCACCGCGTTGCACACGCTCTGATGGACAACCGCAATTAAGATCAATCTCATCGTAGCACCACTGCTGAGCTAGCTCTGCTGCTTTTGCTAAATCATTGGGTTCTGAACCACCCAATTGCAGAACTACCGTGTGTTGATCTTGTGAGTAATCTAAATGACGTGGTATATCACCGTGCATCAATGCACCTGTTGTCACCATCTCGGTATAAAGTACTGCTTCCTTAGTTAGCGTGCGATGAAAAGAGCGGCAATGACGATCCGTCCACTCCATCATGGGGGCTACTGCTAATCTTTTCTGATTCTTAGTTTTCACAGAGACTTTATTGAATTAATCATTGACCGGGCATTACCGCTTGACTTACTTCCAGCTAAGATTCAACTTCTTGTGAGAGGCGGCACAATCTCGTAAATAGAGATTAATCAGACTTTGATAAGGAATACCCACTTCTTCAGATACTGACTTGAAATAGGTCACAGAGTCTTCATCCAGGCGAATCGTAATGGGCTTCTTGAGCATAGAAGCATAGGGATTTTTTCGTGATTTTGAGAAATCATATTCTTTACGCATATTGATCACCTTTTATAAACTTTTGACTCTTGAGGATTTGCCTTACGGGCCGAAATAATTCGAATAATATTTCTCTTGCTACGATAACAATGACATACCAAAATCAAACGAAGAGAATGGCTCACACCCAATAAGATGAATCGCTCCTCATCATCAGAATGATCAGGGTCAGAAATTAACCTAGCGCTTTCATCATAAAACACAGATTTTGCTTCTTCAAAGGAAATGCCATGTTTTTTGAGATTGGCGGAGGCTTTTCGGGGCTCCCATTCAAATTTCAATGAATTCATATGTACATTGTACATATATTAATATCACTACGCAACCCAGCTTACAAACCCTGCATGAAGTAAGACCTCTCCTCTAAGTAGCATGGTCATTCACAATCATTAAGGGCAACCGAAGTTGCCCTTAATGATTGTGGTGAGGATGCTATTCTTGCCTATTTCGACTTAGCTAGCTTAGCCTCCAACTCCACAGCGAGATCAAGCGCCCCCATATAACCAGACTTGAGATGGGCTGGTAAATCAGGGTCTCCCACCATGGTTCCTAAGGTCTCCACTAGGCTATAGACAATTCCTTTTGCTGCACTACTGGCAATAGATTTGCTAGCTACGGCCTCATCAATATGATTAACGGCGTCCAAGAAATAGTCGTGACCTGGTAGGCCATCTGGTCCTAATTCTTCTTGAGGTTCTTTGGGCATCATTTCTTCCTTATTTGGGTTTAAAGCATCCGATCCACTTTATAGAAAAACTTGCGGGCATGCGCCAGAATTTCTTTATCTGTTGGGTGATCCACTGTTTCTACACCAACAATCTTTTCTGCAATCTGAGCATCATGCTTATGAGCATGCTTAATGAGTTCTAATTTGGCAGAGCCAGGGCCAAGAATGAGAATTTCTTTAGATTCTTTAACGGCCTGAATCACTGAGTGGAGATATTTAGAATCTAGCGCTACTTTTCCGCTACCTATCTCATTCGCCTTGTGATGAAGGTGGGCATGAGTAGATTTACTTTTAATGATCTCGGCCTCGCTAGCATCCTCACTCAAAAACATGACGTGGGCTTCTTTATGATCGATCCAGATAACTGCGTGATTTAATGACATAGTTACTCCCGTTCTTATGACTTCTCTTTTCAGGATACTCCTGAATAAGTCTAGAAATGCTATCTCCGCATGATTTAAATTAAATAGCCAGCACTAAGGAAAAGAAATCTAGAACTCTAATGCCATTTTGCTAATAAATGATCTAGTGTTACCCGTCACAGGATCTAGAAACGAGATCTCTTTCGCCAACAACTGCAAGGGCCTTGTGATATCGATGTCATATTCTTGGTATGGCGTGAGCTCTGGGTAAATTTGATCATCTTTGATTGGTATGCCCAGGGCATTGAGATGACAGCGCAGCTGATGCTTCTTTCCACTACCAGGAGTTAGTTTGTATTTAGCCCAAGGCTCCTTGACTTCAATAATCTCTATCAGGGTATCCGTATTTGACTCACCCGCTACCTCTTGCATTTGCAAAAAATGCTCAGACTCTTCAATACGGCTTTGATAAGTCATTGGTAATTTCTTGGCTAAATCTTCAGAATATGGCGCAATTGCCTCATACATCTTCTTTACCTCTCTATCCCTGAATAGATTCTGATACGGGCCTCTCTCTTCAGGCTTGATAGAAAAGATCACCAATCCGGCTGTATCCCGGTCAATACGATGGATCGGACTAAGGGTTTGAATGCCTGTTTTTTTCTTGAGTCGATTGAGCAGTGTTTGATGTAAATAGAGGCCACTAGGCGTTACTGGTAAGAAATGAGGCTTATCTGCCACGAGGATATGCTCATCCTGAAAGAGGATCTCTTCCTCAAAAGGTATTTCGGGTTCACGTGCTAGGCGTCTAAAGTAAATCAGATGAGTGTTGGGTAGATAAGCACCACTTGCCTTAAGAGCCTCTCCCTCGTCATTCAATACAAGACCTTGAGCAAAGCGATCCTCCCACTCCTTTACTTCAATATGAGGAAACTGGGTAATAAAGAAATGCAATAAATTTGGGTGTGACTGATCAGCAGGTAAAAATACACGTGATGCTGAGACCCCTTCTGAATTAACTTGCATGCTAATAGCGCTCTTTAACCCCAGGGATCAAAGATTTTGACCCCAGATTGACTGAAATCGGATACATTTCTGGTCACAATAGTCATTCGATGCTCAATGGCAGTAGCGGCAATCATTGCATCTCGCTCAGATTTAGGATTAGGCACATGTAGGCTTGCGCAACGCTGCGCAACAGCAACATCTACAGGGAGAACTCTATCCAAAAATGCTGGAAGAACATTCTTATTCAACCATTTTCTTAAAACAAGGCCCTGCTTCTTGTCACGACGCTCTATTTGCAGCACTCCAACCTCTAATTCAAGGACTGAGATTACTGATATAAACATTAAGTCAGGAGAAATTTCATCGGCCCAGCGCTTAACACTTTTATTAATACGGCCATCTGCAGACTTTCTAAATTCTGATACAACATTGGTATCTAACAGGTACATTACAAAGAATCTCCCATTGGCTTTGAAAGACTGGTGATTTTCGCAGGCTCAAATTCGATATCACCAGCACCCTTCATGCCCACAAGATCTAAGATGTTTTTTCTCTTCCCGATAACGCGCTGATAATCAGAAAATGTCATCAGCACGTGCGCGGGTTTTCCACGATCGGTAATGACAACTGGGCCGGCTTCAGTGGCTTTTTTAGCTTTGCCAGTGTCTTGATTAAATTCACGGCTAGATAAAGTAGTGACCATTCAAACCTCCGTCATTAAAATGGAATATGTAGCAATGTTACTACATTTTAGGCGGATCCCAAAACCACTTCCTCTATGCTGATATAAGCAAAAAACCACCCGAAGGTGGCTTTTCTGATGCAGCTTTAGGTGCTTACTCGCGCGAGGCCTTCTTGCGATCATGCTCCTTGAGGTGGCGCTTACGAACACGCACACTCTTAGGCGTTACTTCTACCAACTCATCATCACTGATGAATTCAACTGCGTATTCCAAAGTCAAGTCGATTGGAGTGACTAGGCGAACTGCCTCATCAGTACCAGAAGAACGCACGTTGGTTAATTGCTTGCCTTTAATCGGGTTCACAACCAAGTCGTTATCGCGACTATGAATACCAATGACCATGCCTTCGTAAACGGGATCGCCATGCTTTACAAACATACGGCCACGGTCTTGCAATTTCCAAATAGCATAAGCAACTGCTTCACCATCATCTTGACTAATCAATACGCCGTTATGACGCTCACCCAAAATTCCGTCTTTAGCAGGTGCATAAGCATCAAAGGTATGGCTCATCAAACCATTACCACGAGTCATGGTCATGAAATCGCCTTGGAAGCCAATCAAGCCACGTGCTGGAATACGGTACTCAAGACGGGTACGCCCTTTTCCGTCACTCACCATATCTTGTAGCTCACCTTTACGCTTGCCCAAATCTTCCATCACG
>CAIVXR010000113.1 GCA_903909925.1 uncultured beta proteobacterium
CCATTTGCTTTTTTTCGTGGTGGCGCCGCCATCATGGCCCAGGATTTAGCCAATCAAGCTACAACCAATATCACTGTCCAGCTATGTGGTGATATGCATGTTTCTAATTTTGGCCTATTTGGATCTGCTGAACATCGCTTAGTGTTTGGCATTAATGATTTTGATGAAACCCTACCGGGCAGCTGGGAGTGGGATATCAAACGCTTAGTAGCAAGCGCGCTGATTGCTTCAGAAAGTTTGGGAGGCGATAAGGCTCTAGGAAAAAAACTGGTGTTTCGCATTGCTGCAGAGTACCAAAGGCGCATTGCACAATACGCAAAAATGCCTTACCTAGATTTAGCGCAAGAGTTTATTGGTGAAAAGGACATTCGCAAGCACTTTAGCAAAGAGCATCAAAAAAAGCTTGATGCTTACCTCAAGGAAACCAAAGGGCAGGGCAATATTCAGGTTCTGCAAAGCCTGACAACTTTAGTTGGTAAGAATCGAAAGATTATTAATAAACCTCCTTTAATTGAACATTTTAAAAAAGATGCTTATGGCGTCCCTTTGGACTCGCTCATCGATAAAGCCTTATTAAACTATTCCAGTACTTTGCTCGCAGATCGCCAAATCTTATTTCAACGTTACTCGTTAAAAGATTACGCCCGAAAAGTAGTGGGTGTAGGTAGTGTTGGAACGAACTGTATGGTCCTGTACTTTGAGGGCGATAGTGAAGCTGATCCTTTATTTCTGCAATATAAAGAGGCTCAAAAATCAGTCTTAACACCATATCTTGGCGAATCTATATATCGTGATATGGGTAGGCGTGTAGTGGCTGGCCAGAGATTGCTGCAAGGGGCACCAGATATCTTTTTGAACTACGGCGCTGTGCAATACGATATTCATAAGAGCCAGGGTTTTTATCTGCGCCAATTGCGCGATATGAAAGGTGGCATTGGTGTTGGTACTGGCGGAGTTACCTTAAAGACTTTCCCAGATTACGCAAAGTTATTTGGCTGGGCATTAGCCTTAGGTCATGCGCGTTCTGGTGATGCTGCGATGATTGCAGGGTATTGTGGTCAATCTAGCGAGCTTAGCGAAGCTCTATATTCTTTTGCTAAGTCGTATGCAAAGCAAAATCAGCAAGATTTTGAACAATTTTGCCAGGCCGTCAAAAGCGGAAGATTGCAAGCGGCTAAGAAGAAAATAGCGCTTTAGGGTCGCAAATAGGCTGTCATGATGATGTCATCTTCTTTGTAGATAGTATAAGTTGAACATTTACCAATCTATTTTTATATCCCCCATGAATATTGCCCACCTTATCAAAAGTACTTTGTGCGTTTTTTCTATCGCCTTCATTAGTGCTGCGCATGCGCAAGCGATTTATCCGATTGATAATGCACAAATTCTGGCTGGTTCTAATTTTGATATTAAGGTAGAGCTGAGTCAGGCTGTCAGTCCAAGTGAAGTTGTGATTGAAGTCAATGGCTTGCCTGTTAACAAAATCATTCTTGCTAAATCAGAATTTATTCAAAATGAGAACGGCAAGGGTAGCTCCATTATTTACCGAGACGTGCAACTGCCCAAAGCTGGTAAATATGCAGTTATGGCTAGAACACCTCAAGAAAAGTTACAAGTGACTTGGGAAGTTTATGCAAGCGGGCCACGCAGAGTGAAAAATGTGATTTTATTTATTGGCGATGGTATGACCATTGCTAATAGAACAGCAGCGCGTGTTCTATCAAAAGGAATTACAGAAGGGAAGTATCAGGGTAGGCTGGCATTTGACGATATGCCAAGTACTGCAATGATTGGCACCTCAGGTTCTGACTCATTAATTACAGATTCTGCAAACTC
>CAIVXR010000114.1 GCA_903909925.1 uncultured beta proteobacterium
AGAAAGGTGGTAGCTGCATCAGAGGCAATTGCTGCTAAAGCTGCTTTACGCACAATGATAGCAACGCCGTTATAAGTCTTTTGCCCTGCGGCAATACTGAGATAACCTGCTGCCTCTAGTTCTTGATGCGGATACTTATCATCTGTAAGTTTGAGCTCCTGTAAACAGAGGGCATCAATGGCTTGTTGCTTTTTTTCCTGATCTTGTAACCAACGAAGTACGTGTGGAAGGCGAACCTTCAAAGAGTTCACATTCCACGCCGCAATTCGGATTGAATCAGTCATCTATCCCAAGTTCCTGCAATTTACGGGTAATGGTATTGCGCCCAATACCCAGGCGCTGGGCTGCCTCTACTCTGCGGCCACGCGTTACCTCAAGCGCCGCTTGCAACACTGCCTTCTCAAAGCGTGCGTTGAGCGCATCGTAAACTTCTTTGTCGCCGTCTTGTAGCATCTTCGCAGCTAAACGCCCCAGCCCACTTTCCCAATCACTTGCGCTCGATTTTGAAGCCACTGGGTTTATCGGGGAAGACTCACCATGCACTATTACTGGCTGTTCTCCGGCATCTGCAATGATGTCCGCCGGCAGATCACTGATACCAATAATATTGGCAGGCGTCATGACTGTAAGCCAGTGGCATAGATTCTCTAATTGACGAACGTTGCCAGGAAATGGCATCGCAGTAATTTCTTTCAATACCTCATCAGATAGCTTTTTAGGCTCAACGCTCAATGATTTCGCGCAACTAAGCATAAAGTGTCTTGCTAACATCGGAATATCCTCACTACGCTCGCGTAATGAAGGCATGCGCAGACGAATGACATTTAAGCGGTGTAATAAATCTTCTCTAAAAAAGCCTGCTGCTACTCTGGTGTCGAGGTTTTGATGCGTCGAGGCAATAATACGCACATTTGCCTTGATTGGATCTTGGCCACCAATGCGATAAAAATGCCCATCTGATAAAACGCGCAATAGTCGAGTTTGTAAATCAAACGGTAGGTCGCCAATTTCACCTAAGAATAAAGTGCCACCATCAGCTTGCTCAAAGCGACCGCGACGTAGAGTCTGAGCCCCCGGGAAAGCACCGCGCTCATGACCAAACAGCTCTGATTCAAGCAGGTCTTTAGGAACTGCTGAAGTACTCAGTGATACGAATGGGCCTTTTGCTCTAGGGCTATGCCGGTGTAGTGCATGGGCTACAAGCTCTTTACCAGTGCCAGACTCGCCAGTAATCAACACAGTAGCGTGAGATTGGGCTAAACGACCAATCGCTCGAAAGATCTCTTGCATCGCAGGCGCTTGGCCAATAATTTCAGAGGCATCTTGTCTTAATGCCGAGAGTTCCTTTGCGCCTGAATCATTGCGTATGCCCTGCTCAACCGCCCGATGAATTAACTCAACTGCTTTTTCAACATCAAATGGTTTAGTGAGATATTCAAATGCACCACCCTGAAATGATGAGACTGCAGAGTCGAGATCCGAGTAGGCTGTCATGATGATCACAGGCAAATTGGGATGGCTTGCTTTGACATGCTGTAGCAAATCTAAGCCGTTGCCACGAGGCATGCGGATATCCGAGATCAAAACCTGAGGAGATTCTTTCTCTAGTGCATTGAGAACATCATTAGGGTTAGAAAAACTCTTGTGTGGGATATTTTCTCGCGCTAGTGCCTTTTCTAGAACCCAGCGAATTGATTGATCATCGTCGACGATCCAAATTGGTTTCATGATGCTCTCTCCTGCCTACGGTATGGAATCTGAATATGAAAATCGGTGCGCCCAGGGCGGCTATCGCAAGCAATATAGCCCTGATGTTGCTGAACAAAGGTTTGTGCCAGGGTCAGGCCCAAGCCACTACCACCTTCTCTTCCTGATACCAAGGGAAAGAAGATCCGTTCAATCATTTCTTCTGGAATGCCAGGGCCGTTATCGATCACATGCAAATCCATCGCTAATTTATAGCGTTGCTTTGCAATCGTAACTGAGCGCGCCACACGGGTTTTGAGTTCAATTTGAGCAACGCCTTGGCTAATTTCCTCAGACAAGGCTTGCGCTGCGTTGTGAACAATATTTAAGGTTGCTTGAATCAATTGCTCACGATCACCCATCACATCGGGAAGACTAGTGTCATAGTTACGAATAATCTTCAAGCCCTTCGGAAATTCTGCTAATACAAGGCTACGCACCCGCTCAAGAGCTTCGTGGACATTGAATGCTTCAATCACGTGAGCTTTTCGATGTGGTGCCAATAGCCGATCCACTAGGGTCTGCAAACGATCAGACTCTTTAATAATGACTTGTGTGTACTCCCGTAAACCTTTTTCGTGCAGCTCATACTCAAGCAGTTGAGCTGCACCACGTATACCGCCCAATGGATTTTTAATCTCATGCGCTAAATTGCGCATTAACTGCTTGTTTGACTCTACTTGTTGCGTTACACGCTCGTCACGTTCACTGCGCAACTGCTGGTCGATTGGAAACCACTCCATCATCAATAGGTCGGGATCTTCAAGTGCAGCAACCACAATATGTGCCTGGATTAACTCTTGATGAATACTCCCTGGTAAGGAATGCAATACCAACTCTTGGCGCTGAGCTATGACATGGCCAAGTTTTATTTCAGTGATCATTTTATTGAGAGCTTCATTGCCTCCAAATAAATCATGCACAGATTGGCCCTCAAGTGATTTACGGGAAAGGTCCAGCGCTGACTCTGCAGCTGGGTTCACATAAACCAATTGTTGGCTTTCAGCCTCAAATACCATGATGGCATTGGGCATCTGATCAAGCAATGTCGGAAAAAAAGGAGCAGCCGTAGCTGCTCCCTTGAACGAATTGCGCAACAGACCTGCGCTCAAGTTCTCTCCTTCGCTTACAGGGAGTAGTACATATCAAATTCGATTGGATGGGTAGTCATACGGAAACGTGTGACATCTTCCATCTTCAAATTGATATAGGCATCGAGCATAGATTCAGTAAATACTCCACCGCGAGTCAAGAACTAGTGATCTTTCTTCAGTGCATCCAAGGCTTCTTCCAAGCTTGCGCAAACCGTTG
>CAIVXR010000115.1 GCA_903909925.1 uncultured beta proteobacterium
ACATCGATCTGATTTCGCATCTCAGAAGGAAATGGCCCGAAGGGGGCTGAAGCGCGCACGATGGCAATGGCCTGCCGATCTAGCTCAGGATTACCTGAACTCCGGCCAATCGACAGACCATCCTTACCTTCAGAATTCGTAGTAATGCGTCCTTGATCATCAACGCTCACCACAATCACTAAGCTGCCATATAAAGGACGGCCATTAGCTCGTGGGAAAAATGCGCTCCCATAGGCTTCGATCTTCTGACGCATGGCATCGTAGTAGTGCGCAAACGTCACTGCTTTAGCATTGGCACCTGTTAAGACTTTGCGGCGTGGTTCTCGCCCATCAGCCTGCAAGCGTTTAGCTAGTTCTGCTTCCAGAGAGTTTAGTTGAGGAGCCATCTTTTGATCGTCGCCGCTTTTACGTCCGCCCGAACGAAGTCGCTCTTCACTCAACCTTGCCAACATTTGTTTTTGCTGTTTCTCTAAAACTTCAAGGCGAGCCTCTGCTCCCAAACGCGCACGATGTAAGGCTGTGGCATCTTGATTTTCAGTTTTGCCGCCGCCCTGTAAATCAGCTTGTGCTAACTTATTGGCTTCTTTAGGGGGTGTTTTATTGCTGGCATTTACCAACACTACACTCAGAGGTGTATTAAGGCGACGATATTCAATCTCTCCAAAGCCCCAGCGAACCGATAAAAAAATGACGTGGATTAAAAGCGAGACACAAAGCGCCAAGCGGAATGGATGGCGTCGCCAAGCGTTCTGAAAGTAAAGCACTATTTTGCTTAATATTTCAGGCATTAAGAATCTTGTCGCCTTAGTCTGCGCTACCATCTTCTTGCGCACTAGCTTCCGGCACTTCAACTCTAGCCTCAATCTCCAGCACTCGGACTGCAGCACTCAATTGCAGTAGGTCAATATCTGTTAATACCACCTTGGCACGAGTCATGCGAGGATGACTTGCTAATTCTGGAACAGGAAGATGCAATGGGACTAACTCCACTCTCGACATACCTTCTTTCAAATGGCGTACATAGAGGTTTTTAGATTCGCCATCTTGCATAGCCCAACGTAAGCACCAATACTTCTCTAACCTGTCTTGATATTCAGCATAAGTTTGATAACAAGACTCAAAGTCTGCCGCAATACCCATCAAAGTAGCATCTTGAGGAGCAAAAGGGGCAACCATCTTTGCAGTTACACCATGCTTTGCTAAAGCAATCAGTTGCCATTGATTCACTAAATCAGAATAGCGACGCAAAGGAGATGTACACCAAGCGTAATAATCCAAACCTAAACCTTCATGAGGGCCTGGGGTAGTTTGCATGCGAGTGCGTAAGGGCCCCCAACCTTTTTGAGTCCTAAATAATCCTGGTAAACCATGATCAGCTAAGAGCTGACCGGAAGCGCTATTACAGAAAATCATCCATTCGGCAACAATCGTATCCAAAATAGATCCGCGTTGGCGGGCTACGATCTCTACCCGCTCTAAGCCATTAACGTCTTTAATTTGAAAATAGAAATCTCTCGCTAGGGTATTGGGGTCAATAGGCCCCAACTGTTCTGCACGCAGGCCATTAGCTACTCGCTTTTCTTGGCGGCCGGCATGAAGATATTTGGCTGCCTTCCATAAAACTGCGAGCTCTTTACGATAAGAATAAGTGGCGCTTTCATCTATCAAACTCTCCTCGCTGACAAGATGCTCAATATTCTCTAGCCGTAAGTTGGCAACCATGGGCACCATCTCAGCACGCATTTGAAGAGAATCTCTATTTGCTATGCCTTGCACATCGATATCTACATAGATCGATAAAGCCGGTCTTGGAGCACCCTCATCTAAAGAAAATTGCTCAATGACAGAATCAGGCAACATCGTAATTTTGTCGCCAGGAAAATAGACCGTCGACATCCGACTTCGCGCTACCTGATCCAGGGAGTCATTCTTAGATATCACCAAGCCAGGTGCCGCAATATGAATGCCAATACGATGACCGCCATCTGCCAGCTCTGTTACAGATAAGGCATCATCAATTTCTGTGGTTCCAGCGTCATCAATCGAGAAAGCTTTTATATCTGCAAGTGGCAGCTGCGCAATAGCAGCAGCATAAGCATCTTGATCAACTGCACTAGTCTGAGTATGTGCAGCCCCATTAGGAAAATGTCCCTTGAGAAACATACCTTGGTGATAAGCCAGAGGAGAATCAATTGCACCACAACGAATCATTAGTTGCGCGGGAGACTCACCAGTCTCATTGCAGGCGGCTATCAATGCTTTATATGCAGTGGTATTTTTATCGGGAGAAAACAATAACTGTTGAGCAGAAGACTTGAGTACTTCGGGGAATCTACCAGCCACTAACTCTTGCTGCCAAGAAGACTGCTGCTCCAACTCTTTTTGCTTGCGCTCAAGTGCAGCTAAACCAGCCTGTAGTTGCTCAAGTGGCGCCCTCTGAAAACGTCCCCGTCCCTTGCGGCGAAAAAATACTGGGGCACCCTGCAAAGCAATTCCCAAAGAGACTTGCTGAGGAATACTGGCTTGTGCGCCAAAATACTCTTCTGAAACATCGAATAATCCAAACTCTTCATCTGGTGCGCAATCCCAGAGCAGTTGTAAATCAATCTCTTTAGATAAAGCAGTGGCCTCATTCATAACGGCTTGAGCCTCAGGCTTCTCAAAGCGGAGCCAAACCTCCTTAGCCTTGAGCTTGATCTTTTTTCCAGTAAGGCTAGTAGCCTGCCAAGACTCAGAATCTCCCGAGCCTGCTGCAGACTGCACTGTGGCAATCTTGATATCACCGCCTTCTTCGTATACGAGGTTCATGCTTAAAGAGAGATTCCGCCGCTAACCTCTAAAGCAACCCCATTAACAAAGCTGGCCTCATTACTAACTAAAAATAAATACACATTCGCTATTTCTTCGGGAGTACCTAGGCGACCAAGCCAGCTGCGTTTCTCAATATCTTGCAAAATATTTTCTGGCATTGCTTTAACCATTTCGGTTGCAATAAATCCAGGACAAATTGCATTCACCCGAATGCCTTTAGAGCCAAGCTCGCGAGCCCAAGTCTTGGTAAAGCCAATCACGCCAAATTTAGTCGCTGAATAGTTGGTTTGACCAAAGTTACCGTATATACCAACAACACTGGAAGCATTCACAATTGCGCCTGATTTAGCCTCTAACATATGGGGAACGATTAACTGCGTGCAATTAAAGACCCCTTTGAGATTGACATCAATCACCGCGTCAAATTGTGCCTCTGTCATTTTCACCAAACGGGCATCTTGCGTAATACCAGCGTTGTTAATCAAGATATCAATACGGCCATGTTTTTGCATCACTTGATCTACCGCCGCCTGAATGCTTGCCCGATCCGTTACATTCATTACGAAGCCTTCTGCATTTGGAATTTTTGCAGCAGCCTCTTTTACAGACTCTAGATTCATATCTGCAAGAATGACTATTGCACCCTCCTGAGCAAAGCGCTGTGCTGTAGAAAACCCAATTCCTTTTGCTGCCCCTGTAATGATTGCTACCTTATCTTTTAATCTGTCACCCATCGCACACTCTCTATTTTGATTTAACTTAGTTCTACCGATTAAGCACTAATCGCTTTTAATATTTTCTGATGTACGCCACCAAATCCACCATTACTCATTACTAGGATGTGATCACCAGACTTTGCTTCTTTTGCAACTGCATTGACTAGAGCGTCAAGATCATCAAAAGCATGTGCCTTGTCCTGCTCTTTTACATTGAGTGGTGATAGCACTTGGGCCAAGTCCCAACCTAAAGATTCCTTACCGGTATTGGCTCCATAGGCAAAAACTTGATCCGCTTGCTCCAAACTACTGGGAAGCTGAGCTTTCATCACCCCAAGCTTCATCGTATTTGAGCGAGGCTCTAATACAGCCAAGATGCGTGCTTGACCAACACGACGACGTAAACCATCTAGGGTAGTCGTAATTGCAGTTGGGTGGTGCGCAAAATCGTCATAGACGGTAATGTCATTGGCAACACCAATCGTTTCAAGACGTCGTTTGACATTCTTAAATTGCGCCAATGCACGCGCAGAATCTGTCGGTGAAATGCCAATATGATTTGCTGATGCAATCGCTGCTAAAGCATTCAATTGATTATGTCGGCCCATCACTCCAGAATCTTGAGCCCATTGCACAGTAGCCACTTCTTTGCTAGCTTTACGCACAATAAACCCATCATTCTCTCGAGAAATGAATGACCACTCGTTGTTAGACTCATTACCAAAATGCTCTACAGGCGCCCAAGCGCCACGCGTAATCACATTCGCTAAAGCAGGCTCTTCGCCATTAACAACCAATAGGCCATCACTTGGGACAGTGCGCACGAGATGATGAAACTGGGTTTCAATGGCAGCAAGATCAGCAAAAATATCAGCATGATCAAATTCCAGATTATTTAGTAAAGCTGTGCGTGGTCTGTAGTGCACAAACTTACTACGCTTATCAAAAAAAGCAGTGTCATATTCATCAGCCTCGATCACAAAGTATTTACTCTCACCTAAACGGGCAGATACTGTGAAATTAAGTGGTACACCACCGATTAGATAACCTGGTTTGTAACCATTAAATTCTAAGATCCAAGTAAGCATGGCTGATGTTGTTGTCTTGCCATGTGTGCCAGCAACCGCTAAAACATGTCTGCCATATAAAACTTGTTCGCCTAGCCACTGTGGGCCAGAGATATAAGGCAACCCTTGATTCAGAATGGCCTCCATCAATGGATTACCACGAGAAACCACATTACCGATCACAAATAAATCAGGCATCGTCTCAAACTGTAATAATTGATCCGGTGAAAAACCCTCAATCAGTTTGATACCTTGAGCCTCAAGCTGTGTACTCATTGGTGGATACACGTTAGCATCACAACCAGTTACACGATGTCCGGCTTGCCGAGCGATTGCGGCAATGCCACCCATGAAAGTACCGCAGATGCCCAAGATATGTATATGCATCTACGAATTTTAGCGAAGGAGTTGCAATGAACCGAAGACAATTACTAATCATCTGCGGAATTGGTGTTTTGGCTCTTCTTGGAGGCGTAGTAACTTCGCAATGGATTTCTAAAAGTGGCTTGGCTAGCGAACCCTCCGTAAAAGCCTTTTTTGCAAACCCTTGGCAGACCCCTGATGGGAAACCTGCCAATAGCTCCCAATGGCAAGGAAAAGTCCTCGTTGTGAACTTTTGGGCCTCCTGGTGCCCCCCTTGTGTTGAAGAAATGCCCACTTTGGATCTACTTTCTCAAGAGTATTTGCAGCAAAATGTATTATTTGTCGGCATCGGCATCGATTCGCCCTCTAATATTCGTGAATTTCTCAAAAGTACCCCTGTTTCCTATTCAATTGTGGTTGGTGGCCTAGAAGGAAGTAATCTTTCAAAGCAAATGGGTAATACCCAAGGAGCCCTACCTTACACTGTGATCATTGACCCTAAGGGTAAGGCCACATATAGAAAATTAGGGAAGATAAGCGAAGAAGAGCTTAGAAAAGCAATTAAAGATGCTTTATAGCGAATGATCCTGCTTTTTACTGACTAGAATTCTCTTTCTTATTGCTCAAAAATAAGGCAAATAGGGTCTTTAGCCTCAATATCGCCCCCTAAAAATGCCTAGAGTTCCTTTTTTTAGAATCTTGAGAAGGTATACTTCCCCCATAGCATTTGCAGTGATGAATACCAAACTGCCTCTAAAAACAGGGATCTATGTCGAAAAAAGCTTCAATTCTCGTAATTCAGGGCCCAAACCTCAATCTTTTAGGTAGTCGTGAGCCAGAGGTTTATGGGACAACTACCCTCAACGATATTCATCAAAAGCTGGAAGATTTAGCTAAAGCTCAATCTGTAGACCTCAACACCTATCAAAGCAACCATGAAGGCGAGTTAATTGACCGCATTCAAAAAGCCAAACAAGATGGGGTGAACTTCATCATCATCAATCCAGGCGCATTTACCCATACTAGCGTTGCCTTGCGCGATGTTTTAGCTGGTGTAGCCATCCCTTTTATCGAAATCCATTTATCCAATATTCATCAGCGTGAAGAATTCCGCAAACATTCCTATTTATCTGATATCGCTACTGGCGTGATTTGTGGTCTTGGCGCCATTGGTTATGAACTAGCGTTGCAAGCAGCGATTGCCAATTTACAAAAATAAGTCAATTTCAAGCATTACAAGAGAGGAAGTACTCGAATGGATCTGAGAAAACTAAAAACCTTGATCGACCTTGTTTCTGAGTCAGGCATTTCTGAGTTAGAGGTTAATGAAGGTGAAGACCGTGTAAGGATTGTTAATGCTGGCTCCCCAGCACCTGCTGGTCAAGTAGTTCATGCACATCATCCAGCGCCTGCTCATGCTCTACAAGCTGCTCCTCCAGTAAATCTGGCCCCAGCAGCAGCCCCAGTTACTGAAACACCTGCCGGTGAATCTGGCTTTGTAGCACGCTCTCCAATGGTCGGAACTTTCTATCGCGCCCCAAATCCAGAGTCTCCCAATTTTGTCAGCATTGGCGATACGGTAAAAGTAGGTCAAACACTTTGCATCATTGAAGCGATGAAATTGCTCAACGAAATTGAGTCAGAGCACGCTGGCGTCATCAAAGAGATTCTTTGCGAAAACGGTCAAGGCGTTGAATTTGACCAACCGCTATTCATCATTGCTTAATCTTTTAAGCTTCCCTACCAATCCATACTCACCTAACTCAGAGCCGACATGTTCGATAAGATTCTGATTGCCAATCGGGGAGAAATTGCTCTCCGTATCCAACGCGCATGCCGTGAGTTGGGAATTAAAACCGTAGTGGTCTACTCCACCGCGGATAAAGAAGCGAAGTATGTCAAGCTTGCAGATGAGGCTGTGTGTATTGGACCTGCTCCATCACCACAGAGTTATCTCAATATGCCAGCCATTATTTCTGCGGCTGAAGTAACTGATGCTGAAGCCATTCACCCGGGTTACGGATTTCTCTCCGAGAATGCTGACTTTGCTGAACGAGTTGAGAAATCTGGCTTTGCTTTCATTGGACCTAAAGCGGAAACAATACGCTTAATGGGCGATAAGGTCTCCGCTAAACGCGCCATGATCAAAGCAGGCGTTCCTTGCGTTCCAGGGTCTGAGGGCGCTTTACCCGATAACCCAAAAGAAATTATTACCGCCGCCAAAAAAGTAGGTTATCCAGTCATCATTAAAGCTGCTGGCGGTGGCGGTGGTCGCGGTATGCGGGTTGTTCATACCGAAGCAGCGCTCCTCAATGCGGTGAACATGACGCGGGAAGAAGCAGGGCGCGCCTTTGGCAACCCAGAAGTCTATATGGAGAAGTTTTTAGAAAAACCTCGCCACGTAGAAATTCAGGTTCTGGCCGATACGCATGGCAATGCAATTTGGTTGGGTGAACGTGATTGCTCAATGCAGCGCCGCCATCAAAAAGTAATTGAAGAAGCGCCTGCTCCAGGCATTGACCGTCGCTTGATCGCTAAAATTGGTGAACGCTGTGCGGAAGCCTGTCGAAAAATGGCTTACCGAGGCGCAGGAACCTTCGAGTTCCTTTATGAGGACGGCGAATTCTTCTTTATTGAGATGAATACCCGCGTTCAAGTTGAGCACCCCGTTACTGAGATGATTACTGGGGTAGATATCGTTCAAGAGCAGATTCGGATTGCAGCTGGCCTGAAGTTAAGTTACCGTCAAAAAGATATCGTATTCCGTGGCCATGCCATCGAGTGCCGCTTGAACGCAGAAGACCCATTTAAGTTCACCCCAAGCCCAGGAAAAATTGGCTCCTTTCATATGCCAGGCGGTCCCGGAATTCGGGTTGATTCTCATGCTTACAGTGGCTATGTCGTGCCCTCAAACTATGACTCAATGATTGGTAAATTGATTTCTTATGGCAACACGCGTGAGCAAGCAATTCGTCGCATGCAAATTGCCTTATCAGAGATGGTGATTGATGGCATTACTACCAATGTGCCCTTGCACCGCGAGTTAATGTTGGACCCTAACTTCATGGAAGGCGGTACCAGCATTCACTACCTGGAGCATCGCTTAGAAGAGCAAGCCGCAAGCCGCGGAAAATCTTAACTAATGCGAGTGCCTCATGTCTTATCGTGAATTAGTCTTCACGGTAGTTGCTGAAACAGCTGAACCATTAGGCGATGCGCTATTGGAGCTGGGAGCACTCTCAGTCACGGTAGAAGATGATTCTGCCGGCGGATATGATGAGAACCCACTGTATGGAGAGCCTGGCCTATCGCTAGAAGTACAAGCTTGGGATAGATCTTCAGTAACCGCCCTCTTTAATCCAGAGATTGATGCTTCCGGTAGCGCGCAATTTATTCCTGAATTACTTACACACCTAAAAGAGGCTGGCTTTAACCTAGCAGCTCCGCAAGAAAAAATCGTTGAGGAGCAAGATTGGGTAAGGCTCACCCAAAGCCAGTTTGCCCCCATACAAATTGGCAAACGTATCTGGGTCGTTCCGTCTTGGCATGAGGCTCCAACTGATCCAAATGCGATCTGTTTAGCTGTTGATCCAGGCTTAGCTTTTGGTACTGGCAGCCATCCAACAACGCATTTGTGTTTGCTGTGGCTTGAAGAGCATACCAATCTAAAAGATCAGAGCTTGCTCGATTACGGCTGTGGCTCGGGCATTCTGGCCATTGCAGCCGCAAAACTGGGTTGCAATCCTGTTGTAGGAACCGATATCGATCCTCAGGCAATAGTTGCGGCACGGAGTAATGCCCAAATCAACGACACCATCATTCAGTTTGTTCTGCCAAATGAAAATGCTCCAGAGCTTGCAGCAGAAACAAAATACGATATTGTGATGGCCAATATTTTGGCTAATCCCCTGCAAGTACTTGCCCCAGCATTGGTAAATAAAATACGTCCAGGCGGACAAATTGTTTTATCAGGAGTGCTTGCTCGCCAAGCTGATGAGGTGATTGCTACCTACAGTCAATGGCTAATACTCTCAGTCTGGAAAGAGATAGATGGCTGGGTTTGCTTGCATGGTGTTCTAGCCTCAGACAAACAGAAGAATAAAAAAACCCATTTTGCTGCACCTGCGCAAAAAAAGGGGGTGAAGTTCGCTCTACTAGCCAGCTTTTTGATTCTGCTGATCGTATTTGGTGAGCATCTTTCTAGAAGCTCTTTACTGCCAGCATTAGCACCTCGTGTAGATGGCAGTTCAAATTCTTTTTCAGTCACTGCATTTTCTGCTTTGCAAGCTGTTGATGAAAAAATATGTGGCGCACTAGGATGCGTAAATCGCCCTGTAAGCGATTTTGCTGCATGGAAAATAACTTCAGCCACATTAACGCCTGAAAACGCGCGAGAAGGCCTTAAAAGCAGCGCAAATCAATCTCTGCTGCAAGTTGAAATACAAAATCGTCTTGCGCTCGCTGTTTTACCCCCAAATTTGGAAATTTCGCTCACTGATGCAGAAGAATCTGAGATCAAATCAATCCGCTTAACTCCAAAAGAATGGTTACCCATCGCTTGGCAAGAATCCCACGCTGATTTTTTACGCACGGGTATCGCCTCAGGAGAGTTAATCCAAACCCAATTACCTATCCAATTGCCACAAAATGCTGCTGGCTATCGGGTAACAGTTATTTATCCTTGAAACATTCATCTCTTACAGAAAGTAATTTATGGCTAGCTTGATTTGTGGCTCCGTTGCCTACGACACCATCATGAACTTTGAAGGCAAATTTGCCGATCAAATCCTGCCTGAGCAGATTCATATTCTGAATGTGGCGTTCTTGGTCCCAACGATGCGCCGAGAATTTGGTGGGTGTGCTGGCAATATTGCCTATAACCTTAGCCTTTTGGGTGGGGATCCAATCATCATGGCAACAGTTGGTGGTGATGCCAAGCCCTACTTAGATCGTCTCAAGCAATTGAAGATTGATTTGAGCCACATTCGACAAATTGATCATGCCTTCACTGCGCAAGCGATGATTACAACCGACCAGTCTAATAATCAAATCACCGCTTTTCATCCAGGTGCCATGAATGAATCCCATTTAAACCAAGTCTCTTCAGTAGTTAGTGAGCGTAGTAAAAACGCCAAGGGCGCTGCTAAATTCGGAATCGTTGCACCAGACGGTCGTCAAGGGATGTGGGAACATTGTCATCAATTAGCAAATGCCAATATCCCTTTTGTGTTTGATCCAGGCCAAGGCTTGCCGATGTTTAACGGCCCAGAACTTCTTGAGTTAGTTGATATCGCTAGCTACCTGGCTGTCAATGACTATGAAGGCGAAATGCTTGCGCAAAGAACTGGTCTTAGCCTGGCAAAAGTTGCTGAACGAGTAAAGGCTTTGATTGTGACCAAAGGTGCGCAAGGTGCCGATATCTATTGCGATGGTAAATGTATTGCGATTCCACCAGTACCAGCAGCAAAAGTGATTGATCCGACTGGCTGCGGCGATGCTTTTCGTGGTGGATTACTTTTTGGACTAGAGAGTGGAATGGATTGGGAAACTACCGGTCGACTAGCAAGTCTGATGGGGTCAATCAAGATTAGCCACCAAGGACCACAAAATCACCAATTAAGCAAAGATCAGATTGCAGGTCAGTTCAAATCTGCGTTTGGCTTTAGTCTCTAGGGCTTACCAAATCACCCTAAATTCAGGGAAGCTAGGTAATAAAAAAGGGGTCTCATAGAGACCCCTTTGAACTACTTACCACCCGTCTAAAGTTAAAACTTACGGACGAGTGCCAGTTGGGAAGGGCCAAGCAGCGGCAGTTGTTACTGATGCAGCTTTCTTAGCCGCGGGCTTTTTTACAGCAGAGCCCGCTTTCTTCGCAGCAGGCTTACTTACTTTTTTTTAGCTACGCGCTTCTTTGCAGCTTTTCTAGCTGGACGCTTCTTAGCAGCTTTTTTAGCAGCAGGCTTCTTAGCAGCAGCTTTTTTCTTAGCAGCAGGACGCTTCTTAGCAGCCTTCTTAGCAGCTGGACGCTTCTTAGCAGCTTTTTTAGCAGCTGGACGCTTCTTAGCAGCTTTTTTAGCAGCTGGTTTCTTAGCAGCTACTTTTTTCTTAGCAGCTGGTTTCTTTGCAGCAGGTTTTTTCTTTGTTGCCATGTGTGTTACTCCTTCACGTGAGGATTAGTACGAACTAACGATTAAGAAGACCCGACCATTCATTTCCGCCTGGTTTTGCAACC
>CAIVXR010000116.1 GCA_903909925.1 uncultured beta proteobacterium
CGAAAAAGCTGCTGCAACAAGCTGCTCTAGAGAGCGCCATTCTGCATCACTTAAGTTGAAGTCTATGCGCGGGATCATGCGCACTACTGCAGAATTTACTTTTGGCTGGGGTTCAAAAGCTTCGGGGGGCACTTCTAGAACGAGCTCCATATGATAGCGAGCTTGTAGCATTACAGAGAGTCTACTGAAATCAGAGCTACCAGCCTTTGCTACCATTCGCTCAACAACTTCAGCTTGAAGCATAAATACTTGCTCATCAATGTGTGTAGCAGCCGAAACAAGGTGAAATAACAGTGGCGAAGAAATGTTGTAAGGTAAGTTACCTACTACCTTGCAAAACCCTTTCTTGCTAGAGCGATTCTGGGCCCACTCTAAGAAATTAAAATTTAATGCGTCACCTTCTATGACTGTTAAGCCATGAAGATTTTTTTCATTCCAATAAGCAACTAAGTCGCGGTCAATCTCTAGAAGATCCAGTTGATCTAGATTTCTAAGGAGTGGTATTGTTAAAGCACCAAGTCCAGGGCCAATTTCAATCACATGCATATCTGGGCCAGGATTAATCAAAGCTACGATGGAGTAAATAATTCCGTCGTCTTGTAAAAAATTTTGCCCAAAACGCTTACGTGCACGATGCATTGCTTAGCTTAAATTTCTTTTATTAAGGGCAAGTTGATAAGCCAAACGTATTGCTTCTAACATGCTGCCAGAGTCAGCAATCCCTTTTCCAGCAATATCTAGTGCAGTTCCATGATCTACTGAAGTGCGAATAATTGGCAGGCCTAAAGTGATATTGACGCCGCCACCAAAGGTAACAAACTTGAATGGAGCCAATCCTTGATCGTGATACATCGCTATAAATGCATCAACATCCTCAAGTGCAGCAGCATCAAACATAGTATCCCCAGGATAAGGTCCAGAAACGTAGATTCCCTGCTGCTTTGCTGCCTCGATTGCAGGCGCAATCATGTCAATCTCTTCGCGTCCTAGATAGCCTGATTCTCCAGCATGCGGATTTAAGCCAGCAACTCGAATCACTGGCTTAGCTACACCGAATTTTGAGCGTAAATCATGGTCCACTATCTGAATAGTTTCAAGTAAGAGCTCATAACTCAAAGAAGCTGATACCTCCCTCAATGGGAGATGGGTGCTTACTAGAGCCACTCTTAAATCTTTAGAAGATTTAATCCCCAGAAAACCATCTGGCAATGTAGCACATAGCATCATGACAACATGCGGCGTATTACAGCGTTTTGCCAAGTACTCTGTATGGCCAGTAAAAGAGATGCCTGCACTATTAATCAAACTCTTTTGAATAGGTGCCGTAACCATTGCATCAAATTCTCCTTGAATACAAGCATCACTGGCTCGATCAAGAAGATTCAGGACATATTGAGCATTAGCAGGATTTAATACCCCCGGAACTACAGGCGCGGCAAGTGGAATTGGCTCTATCTTAAGGCGATCAGGTAAGTTGCTATTTTTTTCTGAGAAATCTTTAAATAAGCTTACGTCGCCCAATAAAGTAATCTGCGCATGAGGCTGCTCACTCAGAAAATCTTTTGCTGCCGCAAGAGAAACTTCAGGACCAATACCAGCTGGGTCGCCAGTAGTGATTACTAATTTAACGAGGCGTGGCGCTGGCTGCATCATCTACATTCAGGATTTTGACGGTTGCGGTATCGCGCAATTCACGCAACCAATCCTGATAGGCCTGCTCAAATTTTCGTTCACGAATTGCTGCGCGAGCAAACTCGCGCTGCTTTTCTACTGTCAACTGCGCTTCGCGACGCTCTAGCACTTGAATTAAATGCCACCCAAATTCAGACTTCACTGGATTACTAACTTCACCAATCTGCAGTCGATTCATTGCTTGCTCAAATTCAGGCACTAAATCTCCAGGGCCCATCCAACCCAAATTACCTCCATTGGGGGCTGATCCATCCTCAGAGTATTTTTTTGCTAGCTCGCCAAAATCAGCAGTCTTTGCACGAACTTGATCGCGATATCCCTGTAAACGTCTCTCAGCATCTTGATCCGTCAAGCCTGGTCTATTTTTCAACAAAATATGGCGAGCCATCGTTTGCGTAATAGGAATATTTTGGGGCGTAGTTGAGGCAGGTTCTTGCGATGTAGCCTGCTGCTGGGGAGGGGCTGCTCTAATTGCACGGCGATCTAAAACCTTAAGGACATGATATCCAGCAGGACTTTTTATAACAGCATTAGCAAGTTGTCCGCTGCCAGTATTTCGAATAGCTTCATAAAATAATTGTGGTAAGCGATCAGGAGTGCGATAACCTAATTCTTGAAACTTGATTTTTGGATTTTCTTTTACAGCAGCAGCGCCGAGTTGTAAAAAATCAACATCGCCTCTTGCATCATGCAATAAAATCTCAGCCTGCTTCTTTGCCTCAGCCTGAGTACCAGCTCCAGCTCCTGAATCTGCAGGAATAAAGATCTGCGCGACATCAATTTCTTCAGGCTCCCCTTTGGCTGCAGGTTCAGAACGGGATCCTCCGGCAACAGACATGGCTCGCATACGATCAGAAATGAAATTATCTATCTCAGCATCTGAAATCTTAATCTTTGACTCTACGGAGTTTTGTCGATACCGACTAACGATAACTTCATCGCGCAAAGTTTCTTTGTAACGCTCAAATGACATTCCGGTAGCAGTGACTTTAGTTTTCAACTCAGCGTAACTCAATTTATTCTTGCTAGCAATATCGCCAATAATTTTGTCTAACTCTTTATTGCTGACCGCTACACCTTCTTGCTCGGCATTTTGCAGTTGAATCTTTTCAATAATTAGACGATCTAAGATGAGTTTTCGTAAATTAGCAGCATCCGGCAACTTAGCGCCCTGCTTCTCAAGGGTCGTAATTCGATCGTCAATTTCTTTGCGAGTCACATAGCCTGTATTTACTACTGCAGCAACACCATCGATATTCCGTATCTTGCTATC
>CAIVXR010000117.1 GCA_903909925.1 uncultured beta proteobacterium
AGTTACACACAAATGAAGAATGCTGAAGAGAAGTTTGTAGAGCCAACAGCTGCCTCTTTCGCGGCGGCTTCTGCAGGAACTGACTGGTCTAAGTTTCCAGGCATGAATACTTTCATTACTAATGCGCCTGGCGCCAACGCTTGGCCAATTACTGGCGCTACGTTTGTGGTGATTTACAAAAAACCTGAAAACAAAGCTACCGCATCAGAAACCATCAAGTTTTTTGATTTTGGCTTTAAAGATGGCAAGAAAATGGCTTCAGATTTGGACTATGTGCCAATGCCCGATGCTACTACCAACTTCATTCGTAAGAGTGTCTGGTCACAGGTTGATACTAAGTAATCTACTTAATTTTGGTAATCAAAACCACCCTCCGGGGTGGTTTTTTTCGATTAAGTCTCAATAATGTCCTTTAAAAGGACAAATCAAGTAGACATCCCTGCGCCAGTCGATGTCGTTTAAAACGACATTTCTAATTACGCCCAAGGGTTAGTCCTAGCTATATTCCACCCTACTTAGAGCAAAATTGAATTGTCATAGCAAAAGCCAATTCAAGATTGTTATCGGTTGGAGGAGACACTAACCACCTTCGGGTGGTTTTTTCATTTCCCTTTTTATCAAATGTCTTTTAAAAGGACAAACGTTGTCACAAAGTTGAAACACATATTTCCATATAATTGAAAATATGAAAAACACTCAAGCTATTTCGGCATTCCTCGCCCTAGGCCAAGAAACCCGCTTAAACGTATTTCGCCTCATTGTTCAGCGTGGAGATATCGGTTTAACGCCAAGTGAAATTATTGAAAAACTAGGCATTCCCAATGCCACTCTGAGCTTTCATCTAAAAGATTTAGTGGATGCCGAACTCTTATTGGTAGAGCGCCAAAGTCGTAATTTGATCTATCGTCCTCATGCTGAACAAGTTCAAAAGCTAAGCGAATTTTTACTAGAGAACTGCTGTGGTGGAAAGTCTTGTATTTCGGTTAAATCTGTAAAGAAGGTCAAAGCTAAATGAAGCAATACAACATCCTCTTTCTCTGTACCCATAACTCAGCCCGATCAGTATTAGGTGAGGCGTTGGCTTCTAGTCACCCAAGCGGTAAGTTTGTGGGTTATTCAGCGGGTTCTACACCTGGCACTTCTATTAATCCATTTGCTAAAGAATTAGCGTTAGAGATGGGTTACGACGAAAGTAAATTAAGAAGTAAAAGCTGGGATGAATATGCTTTGCCTGATGCTCCCAAGATGGATTTCATTATTACTGTTTGTGACAATGCGGCCGGTGAAGTTTGTCCATTTTGGCCTGGTAAGCCCGCTACTGCTCATTGGGGCTTTCCTGATCCATCACAAGTTCAAGGTAGTGATGAGGATAAGAAGCGAGCATTCAAAGATGTCATGATTGGTTTGAAAAAGCGTATCGAGCTCTTGGCATCTATGCCGCTAGATAAGCTGGACTCAATGAGCTTAAAAGAGATTCATACAAAATCATGAGAACTTATGTCTGTGAGTTTGTGGGCACAGCTCTTTTGCTGGCAATCGTTACCGGCTCAGGAATTATGGGTGAAGCCTTAGGCGCAGGTAATGCGGCAGTGGCTTTACTTGGTAACAGCATTGCCACAGGTGCTGGCCTGTATGTCTTGATTACTTTGCTAGGACCTATCTCAGGGGCTCACTTTAATCCTGTTGTAAGTTTGATGTTTTGGAAGCTGGGCCATCTAGATCTAAAAAAGATGTTGGGTTATTGGGCTTGCCAGCTCACAGGCGCTATTGCTGGAATATGGCTGACGCACTTAATGTTTGGCCTACCCATCATCCAAGAATCAACTAAGGTCAGAACTGGATTAGGCATATGGGCAAGTGAATTCATATCAACACTCGTACTGCTTGCGGTAATTCGAATTGGTGATAAAGAAGCTAAAGATCGAGTACCCATGCTCGTCGCCTTAACCGTCACCGCAGGCTATTGGTTTACCTCATCCACTTTCTTTGCCAATCCTGCCGTTGCTTTGGCTAGAAGTCTCACAAATACCTTTGTGGGTATTGCTCCTAGCGATGTATTAGGATTTGTAATGGCTGAAGTATTGGCGGCTTTAGTGATGATTGGAATATCTCTCAATTCAAAACAAAAGTCTTGAGCTAGAGTCGGGCATTCTGGGCCCTGGTCAATTCCGCCCCGGGCCACCAAGAATTTGAATAGCCCACTTGTTGGGCTATTTTCTTTTGGTCTGGTGGGGCATCTCTTAAATCATCGATTCAAGCGTTGCCAATAGGAGCGGGTATGTACTAGGTATACC
>CAIVXR010000118.1 GCA_903909925.1 uncultured beta proteobacterium
ATAGGGTGATCTGTTCCTATAACAACTTGACTTGCGCCAACCTGTGAAACTAAATAAGCTAGTGCCTCTGGAGTGAAGACTAGTGAATCAAAATACAGTTGCTTAAGGTATTCAGATGGTTTTTTCTGAAGAACTATCTTAGGGTCACAATTTTGTGGCGAGACAAAGCAGCTGTGATCCATCCGAGGAGCATAAGATCCTAGAAAGCCTCCGCCATGAGCAGCTAGCACTTTTAATTGAGGATATTTATCTAGAACACCCTCATAGATGAGATGTTGTAATGCGATGGTGGTGTCAAGAGGGTTCCCAATGACATTAGACATCCAGCCATTGCCTTTAAAGCGCTGAGCAAGTTGTGGTGTGCTTTGAGGGTGAATAAATAGGGGCACATTAAGCTCTTGAGCCTTTGCTAATATTGGATGAAATTTAGGGTCTGAGAAATCCTGTCCTAGAACACTCCCACCAATGGCAGCACCCCGCAGCCCTTGATTTTTTACCGCAAATACCAATTGCTCAACTGCTAAATCTGGATACTGCATTGTTAGTGAGGCAAAGGCAGCAAACTTATCCGGCCTCATTGCACATAGCTCGGCTAAATGGAAATTATTGAGGCGGCATATTTCAGCGGCAGTATCTTTGTCTTGGCGATACCAGTACGGATTAATACTGAGCGCTTGCATATCAATGCCCTGAGCTTCCATAGCCTTAATGCGCTCATTGATTTTAATGAAATGCTCCGGAACTCCCTTGGTTGGCGGAGGAACCGATTTAGCCTCATCCCCCATTAAATCAATAGCGTCCTGGAAAAGACAGTGGGCATGCACATCAATCGTCTTAATGCGCTTGCCATTAATGAACACTGGAGTAATTCTTTTTGGAGCTCCATCCTTTAGGTCGGCCGAGTGAGCTAATCCACAACCGCAGAAAAATAATCCACCTAGCGCTTTACCAGTTGTTTTTAAAAATGAGCGGCGATTATGCATAGATATCTCTTACCTTTGTTGTGATTGAATGACATTCATACCGCTATTTTTGATGGGGTCAACCGAATCTCGTGAGCTTAAATATTCAATGAGTTTTCTAGCATTCTCTGGGTGCGCTGCATTTATTACGATGGCTGCTGCAAAAGTTTGAATCAGTTGTACATCATTAGGTATTGGGCCGATGTAATCAATTCCTGGAACATTAATTAATTCACTACTAGGCTGAATTGCGATATTCGCACCTCTTGCGGCTAAGAGGGAGGTAGCTTGTGAACCCCGCTCAGTTACTTGCACTGTAATTTGATCCTGAATACCCAATCGTGGAAAAACTTCTGTCGTTAAATAAATACCGCTGGTGCTACCAGGTACTACAATTTTTTTAGCTTTAATTAGTGAGTCCTTGAAGGATTTAAGAGTGCTGATATCTGGCCTCTGAGCGCCCCTCGGCACTGCCAGCCCTAAAGGAGCGCGCGCAAGATCCACATCTGATTTTGGGATAATTTTATTCATAGCTATTAATTCAGTAAGCCCTTCGCGGGAGAGAATCACTACATCTGCGCTTGTTCCGGAGAGAAGTTGGGCTTTAATTGTTTTTGGTCCCAAGCCTTGCGATGCACCCGTCTTTGTTGTTACGGTGATCCCAGTATCTTTTTCGAATTGAGGAAGCATTTGATTGTAGGGTCCCTGAAACCCGCCAGAAATCATGACTTCTAGTTGTGCCATTGCTGTATTGCTGATGAAAAGAGTAATGATGCCAATGTAAAGATATTTCAATTGTTATCCTAGTTTATTTACCTCAAAGCTTACCCTGAAATACCTTTTCAGATAATTATTTTTCGGGTTATCCCTTAGGGTAGTTAATAAGATCGATTTTGAGAAATCAATTCAATAGGGGATGTAAATATTGCAGCCTTTCAGGAGTTAATGATTTATAAAGTAACTTAATGAGACTGGGTCTTAAAACGCTGTAATATTAAATATACAAACACTCTTTTTCGAATAAATCATGAATAAAACAATCTTAACTTGCGCAGTGACAGGGAATCTCACCAAACCCGAGATGACGCCTTACTTACCAATTACTCCAGCACAAATTGCAGAGTCGTGTTTAGGTGCTGCTGATGCAGGAGCAGCAGTAGTCCATATTCATGTGCGCGATCCTGAGACCGGTAAGCCCTCAATGGACTTAGACCTTTACGCTGAAGTTGTCCATTTAATTAAGGCAAAAAATAAAGAGCTGATTATTAATTTGACTACGGGTCCAGGTGGTAGGTATATCCCGAGCGAAGATGATCCTAAGGTATTTGCACCGGGAACGACTTTGTGTCATCCGCTCAAAAGGGTGGAGCACGTTGCCCAGTTAAAACCGGATATCTGCTCTTTAGATTTAAACACCATGAACTCAGGTGGCGATGTTGTGATGAATACGCCCTCGAACGTTCGTAAGATGGCTAAGGTGATTCGTGATTCAGGAGTGATGCCGGAATTAGAGATCTTTGATACCGGTGATCTGAATTTAGCAAAAGATCTATTGCAGGATGGCACGATTGATGGTCCGGGGCTTTTCACTTTCGTGATGGGCGTGAAGTATGGCTTAAATACTGACCCAGCTACTTTGTTGTACATGCGTGATCAACTACCTAAGGGCGCAAATTGGGCCGCCTTTGGTATTAGTCGTGCTGAGTATCCAATCGTTGCGCAAGCTTGGTTATATGGCGGTCATGTACGCGTTGGTATGGAAGACAATATTTACCTCAGCAAAGGCGTGCTTTGCAAAACCAATGCTGAATTAGTCCTCAAAGCTAAAGCGCTCATCGAAAGTATGGGTGGCGAGTTAGCCTCTTCGGTTGAAGCGCGTGCGATGCTAGGTTTAAGACCTGCGTAGTAAATGATGCCGTGATTTACTCGCGTGGGATCTTTGCCTGAACGGCGACATCTTCCCACTTTTTCTTTTCAGCTGCGACAAATAAATCGGTGTTAGCGGGAGTATCACCAATTCCCCAACCACCTAAATCTTTCCATTTCGCTTTAGATTCAGGCGAATTCAAGACTTTTTTCAGTGCAGCATAAATCTTGTCTACTACGGGCTGAGGTGTTTTGGCTGGCACGAATAAGCCAAACCAGGCAATCACTTCAAAGTTAGGGTAACCGGCTTCTTGCATGGTTGGCACATCTGGTAAATCAGGATTACGGGTTTTGCTAGTGACTGCTAAGGCGCGTAATTTGCCACTGCGAATATGTTCCATCGAGCTTGGTAAGTTATCAACCATCATCGTCACTTGCCCAGCTAATAAGTCAATCAGGGCAGGACCCGCTCCTTTATAGGGCACATGCACAATATCAATTCCGGCCATATTTTTAAATAATTCACCTGACATATGAATAGACTGTCCTCTGCCTGAGGATGCAAATGAATATTTACCTGGATTTGCTTTTGCCAGTGCGACGAAGTCAGCTACGGTCTTTGCGGGCAAAGCGGAGTTCACCACCATGACATTGGGGGTGGCTAAAACAACGCTGATAGCCCTCATGTCTTCTGATTTATACGGCAGGCTTTTATATAAAGCATAGTTAATAGCATTAGTACCAATATTGCCCATCGCCATCGTATAGCCATCCGGCGGGCTAGCCACTAATGCTTGTAGAGCAATAATTCCCGCTGCTCCCGCTTTATTTTCAACCAACACTGATTGCCCTAACTCTCTTCCAAGCTGATCTGCAATTGCTCGAGAAGCAATATCAGTAGTTCCTCCGGGCGCAGCAGTAACAATAATTTTGAGTGGCTTAGATGGAAATACATCTGCTGCCTGGGATAATGAGGTCAAGGCAGCAAGGCTAAGCAGAATACCTGCAAATCTTTTGAAATGAGTTTGATAGTTCATCTGAGTCCCCTTGATTATTCACGCTAATTTATCAACCCATTATAGGGGTGGCAATATTCATAACTATTCTGATACAGCGGAGAATGAATTAGTACAAGCCCTAGGTTTTAAGGATAAATTGGCCTAAAACTCATGATTGCGTGGGGTATGATTTCTGTAGTTGCTTGGGCGGGATTTTTATAGGGTACAGAAATGCAATTTGACTTTCACTCCACACACTCCATCATCGTAGAACGGGGCGGGTCTGCTAATTTAGCTAAACGCATTGGTGAGCGCGGTGGTAAATCTGTATTGATTGTGACTGATCCTGGCGTCTTATCGGCTGGATTATTAAATAAGGCACTTCCTCAGTTCAAGGAGTTGGGACTTTCGCTACAAGTTTTTTCAGACGTTCAGGCTGATCCACCAGTTGCTGTGATTGATAGCGCTGTAAAACTTGCCCAAGAATGTAAAGCGGATTTCATAGTGGGTTTTGGTGGTGGTAGCTCAATGGACGTTGCTAAGTTGGTAGCGCTCCTCGCGCCCGGCACAGAAAAGTTAGCGGATGTGTATGGTATCGGGATGGCTAAGGGCCCACGGTTGCCTCTCATATTAGTTCCCACCACTGCAGGAACCGGCTCTGAAGTTACTACTATTTCTATTGTCACTGTGGGCGAGAGTGAGAAAAAAGGGGTTGTTTCTCCTAGGCTCTTGCCCGATGTGGCCCTATTGGATGCTGAACTAACTCTAGATTTGCCGGCACACGTTACGGCAGCAACGGGTATTGATGCGATGGTACATGCCATTGAAGCATTTACAACAAAGCGTTTAAAAAATCCGATTTCTGATTGTTTGGCAAAAGAAGCGCTTAGATTATTGGCTGGCAATCTTCATGCAGCAGTAAATGCGGGTAATGACATCGTAGTTCGTGAAAATATGCTCTTGGGTGCATGCTTAGCAGGGATGGCATTTACGAATGCTCCAGTAGCTGGCGTACATGCATTGGCATATCCGATTGGAGCGAGATTTCATGTATCTCATGGGCTTTCTAATTCTTTAATGTTAGGCCCTGTGTTGCGCTTTAACATTGAACAAGCGCATGCTATGTATGCACAGCTAGGGCAAATTATTAAACCGGGTTTGCAAGGCTCCACAAAAGAGCAGGCAGCTCAGCTAGCAGATTACTTAGGCGGTCTAGCTGGTGACTTGGGACTTCCAAAGCGATTAGTCGAAGTTGGGATTACGGCAAATGATATTGACCAGTTGGCAAAAGATGCCATGCTTCAAACCCGTTTATTGCAAAATAGTCCTCGTGAGATTGCCTTAGCAGATGCTACTGCTCTTTATAGGGAGGCTTTATGAGTAATCCAAAATCTTCCCCACCAACACGTGCAGATTTTGTTGCATTTGAAGAAGTCCATTCAAGGTGGAATGACAACGATGTGTATGGGCATATCAACAATGCGGTGTATTACTCATTTTTCGATACAGCAGTCAATCGGTATTTGATTGAGCACCATGTTTTAGATCTCCAAAATAGTAAAGAAATAGGCTTAGTGGTTGAAACCCAATGCCAGTACTTTGCGCCGATTGTTTACCCTGATGCCATTCATGTGGGATTAAAGGTAGTTCATTTAGGCAATAGCAGCGCTAAATATGAAGTTGCTATCTTCAAAAATAATGAGGATGTTGCCAGTGCAATGGGGTACTTTGTGCATGTATACATAGATCGATTGAGTAATCAATCTACCCCGATTCCACAGAAGGTACGTGAAGTATTGCAGGGGCTTGTAAAAGATCGCTGAGTTACTCAGTTGCTTTACTCGGTTGCTTCATCAAGTTAATTTAATCAATAAAAAAGACTGCCTAGGCAGTCTTTTTTATTGGATACAACAAACTTTTTGATTAAACGTTTGCTAAATGCGCTTCTAAAGTTTTGGTGAACTTATTAGCGTGGCTACGTTCAGCCTTTGCTAATGTCTCAAACCAATCAGCGATTTCGTCAAAGCCTTCATCGCGTGCTGTCTTAGCCATGCCTGGGTACATGTCTGTGTACTCATGAGTTTCGCCGGCGATAGCTGCTTGCAATGCTTCAGCAACTGTCTTAGCTGGCATACCAGTACCTGGCTCGCCTGCACCGCCTTCAATCAAGTATTCCATGTGACCGTGAGCGTGGCCCGTTTCGCCTTCCGCTGTTGAGCGAAATACTGCAGCAACATCATTCGCACCAGCGATATCTGCTTGGTTCGCGAAATACAAATAACGACGGTTTGCCTGTGATTCACCAGCAAATGCTTCTTTCAAAGACTGTTCTGTCTTTGTACCTTTTACGGTTTTAGCCATTTATGACTCCTAAGAATGGGTTGTTTGAAATAGGGGTGAATACATCACCACGGACCTATTATGGACAAAATTACTGGTCTGAATAATCGTATTTTTGTATTGTCTTGATAGTTAAAAACAACTGATATAAGCATTTCAATTAATAAAACATAATAGCTAAACTATATTAAAAAGGGGTTTTAATGGGGTGTATCACCCAATGAGACCTCTATTTAATGATTTAAAGCCGTCCTGCCGCCATTTATCCACAGATTACCCTGTATTTAGTTATTTTCTATTGAAATTGTTAATTAATACAATTTTACTATCGATTCTTTGGGCCATACACTAGCGCCATACTTTGCATAGCCCATGCAGAAAAACATCAGAGAACGAATATGACAACACGTGAAGGCAGTCTAGAGGCTCCAACAAGACACCCCTTAGATTGGAAAAATCCGCAGTTTTATGACAAGGCTAATTTAGAAGCCGAAATGGAGCGGGTGTTTGACCTATGCCATGGCTGTCGCCGTTGCGTGAGTCTTTGCGGATCATTTCCGACTCTTTTTGATTTGGTTGATGCTACAGAAGATCTGGAGATGGAGCAGGTCGATAAAGCTGATTATCAGAAAGTGGTTGATCAGTGCTACTTATGTGATGTTTGCTATATGACGAAGTGTCCTTACGTTCCACCACATCCTTGGAATATTGATTTCCCGCATTTGATGTTGCGTGCAAAGGCAGTGAACTTTAAGGATGACAAAGCAACCTTCCGCGATAAGTTACTCTCATCTACGGACAAGCTTGGTCACTTTGCTGGTATTCCTATCGTTACCCAAGCGGTCAATGCAGTCAATAGCACTGGACTTGCGCGCTTGGTAATGGAAGGCGCCTTAGGCGTTGATAAGAATGCTTGGATTCCTGAGTACGCTCCCAAAACTTTCCCGCAGTTAGCAAAAAAATCAGACGCATGGCCAGTGGTTGATGGTGCGAAGACGCCAGGCAAGGTGGCTATCTATGCCACTTGTTACATTAACTACAACGAGCCAGGAATTGGTCAAGATCTCATTAAGGTTCTCAATCACAATCAAATTCCATATGAGTTAGTAGATAAGGAAGCCTGCTGCGGTATGCCAAAGCTAGAGCTCGGTGACTTAGAGTCAGTGGCGGAGAATAAAGAAAAGAATATTCCTAAGTTAGCTAAGTTGGCGCGTGAGGGATATGCGATTGTGACGCCAATTCCTTCCTGCACCTTGATGTTCAAGCAAGAGCTACCACTCATGTTCCCAGATTGTGCTGATACACAATTGGTCAAAGATGCCATGTGGGATCCATTTGAATACTTTATGGCACGTAATTCTGATGGGCTATTGAAAAAAGATTTCAGCAAGGAGCTAGGTCACGTTAGCTATCACATGGCCTGTCACTCACGCGTACAAAACGTTGGACAGAAGACTGCTGAAACTCTTAAGCTCATTCCTGGTACAGAAGTGAATGTGGTTGAGCGTTGCTCTGGCCACTCTGGTACTTGGGGTGTAAAGAAAGAGTTTCATGAAACAGCTATGAAAATTGGTAAACCTGTTTTCAGAAGAATGGCTGAGGAAGAGCCAAATTACATCAGCTCAGATTGCCAGCTTGCAGGGCATCACATTGAGCAAGGCATGGAAGAGTTGGGCTTACCAAAATCAGAAATGGCGCATCCACTCACTTTGCTTGCTAAGGCCTACGGCCTGTAAATAATATTAAAAATAGATAAAGGAATTATTAAAGTATGGCAACTATTACACGCGATAGCCTTCTGAGTCTTGAGGCCTATCACAAAGAGCGTCCTGCTTTTCGCGAGAAGGCAATTCAAGAACGTCGTTTGCGTACTGTTCACCTTGGCGATCATGTAACGATGATTTTTGAGAATGAGTTTTTAATGCGTTATCAGATACAAGAAATGTTGCGCGTAGAAAAGACGTTTGAAGAAGAGGGCATTGAGGATGAGTTGAATGCTTATAACCCCTTGGTTCCAGGAGGCTCTGACTTCAAGGCAACAATGATGATTGAATATCCGAATGAAGCGGATCGCAAGGTTGCACTTGCTAAGTTAGTGGGTATTGAGCATCAGATCTTTATTGAGGTCGAAGGTCAGCCACGCGTTTATGCTATCGCTGATGAAGATTTAGAGCGCTCTACTGCGCAGAAAACATCAGCAGTTCACTTTATGCGTTTTGATCTCAGCAGTGACATGAAGAGAGCCTTGAAAGCCGGGGCTCAATTGATGGTGGGTTGCGATCATAAGGGCTACCCAATGCATGTTGAAACCTTGCCACTAGAAACCTTGGCATCTTTAGTTTCTGATTTAAGCTAGCAAAGTCCGCTCTAAAGGTAGGTAACGCCTGGTAGAGCGGATTCACGAATTACTTTAGCCAATTCCTCCATCGCAGCAGCACGGGGGAAGTTCTTACGCCAGACAAGGCAAATTCTTCTAGTTGGTATGGGATCCTCAAAAGGGATATACCGAATCAGCTGATCTGTTGCTTCTGGATCTGCCACCGAAGTACGTGGCATAACAGAAATGCCAATGCCACTGGCTACCATTTGCCGAATGGTTTCTAGGGAAGATCCCTCAAAGCTACGTTGTTCGCCAAGGGTAGCGCCTGAGCCAAAGCGGTTTAATTCGGGACAAACCCCCAGGACATGATCTCGAAAGCAATTACCAGTTCCCAGCAATAAAGTATTTTGCTCCTTGAGTTCGCGGTGCGGTATTGAAGTGCGGAACTCCCAAGGATGACCTTTAGGGACTGCTACTAAAAAGGGTTCATCGTATAAATCGATTTGATTTAAGCCGGTGCTCGTAAAGGGTTCTGCCAGAACTAGGCAATCTAGGGCGCCTTGGCGCAATATCTCAAGCAAACGAACCGTATAGTTCTCCTCTAAAAATAAAGGAGTATTTGGTAATCGTTTTCTTGCAATCCTCACTAAGCTGGGTAGCAAGTAGGGCGCAATGGTGTAGATCGCACCGAGTCGCAAGGGACCGGATAGGGGGTCTTGTCCATGCATAGCCAGATGCTTTAAAGAATTCGCTTCTTCCAGTACTCGTTGGGCTTGATCAACAATGAGCGCACCTAAGCTAGTCATTGAAACTTCAGTATTGGTTCTCTCAAATATTTGCGTATTGAGTTCTTCCTCAAGTTTTCTAACGGCCACCGATAGGGTTGGCTGAGAAACAAAGCAAGCGTCTGCTGCTCTGCCAAAGTGGCGTTCACGAGCAACGGCGACGATATAGCGTAATTCTGTCAGTGTCATATAAAGAATATTATGATGCTGTTAGGAATTCTTTGCAGAGTGCGCTTGGATTGAGTATTGGTGCACTATCAGTCTTTGTGAACACTCAAATCGAGGAAAATACTCCCTTGGCTAGCCATTTTATTTGGTAATCTCAGTGTAGAGGGGTCGATTGAGTGGGCTCAAAAGAGCAGCACTAGTAATGAGCACGCGCAATGCTACCTTTTGATAATCAAACTATGACAGCAATCTTATATACCTATCGGAGATGTCCATATGCCATGAGAGCTCGGATGGCATTGCACTATGCCGGCGTTAAAGTTGAGCATAGAGAGATTGAACTCAGAAACAAGCCGCAATCAATGCTCCGTCTCTCACCTAAAGGCACCGTTCCTGTTTTATCTGTAGATGGACTTGTCCTAGACCAAAGCTTAGAGATTATGCAATGGGCGTTAAAGACATCTGATCCAGATGGCTGGAATATGCTTGATGAGAATATTGCCACGTCATGGATTGAGAAAAATGACGAACTCTTTAAGATCTTGTTGGATCAATATAAATATCCCAATCGCTACCCTCAGTTAAAGCAAGAAGTAGTTTTGGCTCAAGCAATAGAGTTGATGCTAAAACCGATGGAAGCTGCACTGGCATCTAGCCAATATTTACTGGGCGAAAAAATGACTTGGGTAGATGTGGCTCTCTTTCCATTTATTCGACAGTTTTCAATGGTCGATCAGCAAAAGTTTGATGCACTGCCATTTCCTAATATTCAAAGATGGTTAAATCAACACATTGAGTCCAAGCTATTTATTTCTGTAATGGAAAAGCATCCCACTTGGAGGGATTGATTCAGAAAACGAGTTTTGCATCCTTAGTCCACTTAATACTTAGAATATGGATAAGTGATATAAAAGCAGCTATTTATACAGTCAATTTTGTTCTATATGCGCTTACTCTCAGTGACCAGACACGTATTGCGCTGTATTTCTTGCCAATCTGGTTTATTGTTCTCGGTATTTTTTATCGCATCAAGACTAAAAATAGTAAGCAGCATCAAATTCAGTTAGCTGCCTTCCGTGAAAAGGTAATAGCTCAAGAGGCTGCTGCTAAAGCGTATAGAGCAAAGTCAACAGTGTGATTTAGAAGCGTCTAGAATTACTCAATGAATCTCAATTCTGATTACAGCAAACGGGTCGTCCTCAATCACCATGATCTGCCTTGGCTTGCCAGCCCTGAAGCGGGCGTAGAAAGGCGGATGCTGGATCGAATGGGTGATGAGGTAGCAAAAGCAACCTCCATCGTGCGCTATCAGCCCGGATCAAAATTTCCTACCCATACCCATGACTTTGGCGAGGAGATCTTTGTTTTGGAAGGTGTCTTCAGTGATGAAACTGGTGACTACCCAACTGGTACTTACATCATGAATCCACCAGGCTCTTCCCATGCACCTTTTAGCGAGACTGGTTGTACGCTTTTTGTGAAACTAAGACATCTTGGCCCAGATCAAGTTGAACGAGAAATTATTGACACCACAACAGCGCCTTGGCATCAAGGGATGGTTCCCGGTCTTACTGTGATGCCTCTTATGCAGCAGGGAAGTGGATCAACTTTAGTGTGTTGGGCACCTCAAACCTATTTCAATCCTCACAAGCACTATGGTGGCGAAGAAATTTTTGTAGTAGATGGTGTATTTGAAGATGAGCATGGGCGCTATCCAGCTGGCTCATGGATCAGAAGCCCGCATATGAGCCTGCACCAGCCCTTTAGCAAAGAGGGTTGCACTATCTTTGTCAAGACCGGGCATTTGTTGGATTAATAAAGCCAAAAAAGAAAAAGCCACCCGAAGGCGGCTTTTGTATAACTGGTGGGTCGGGCGAGATTCGAACTCGCGACCAACGGATTAAAAGTCCGCTGCTCTACCGACTGAGCTACCGACCCGGTAAAACGGAAATTATAGCAAGAAGTTTGTAGTTTCCCCGTGGTCTGCGGGGGCTGCCCCTAAGTCCTTGTACTTACAAGTACGTTATGAGTTAACTCGTTTGGCTACTGGCGGGTTTTTGGAAAAATACTCCTTAATACCTCTTAAAATCGCCTCGGCAATCTGGTCTTGGTAGCCATCATCATTCAATCTGGCCTCTTCTTGAGGGTTACTGATAAAAGCAGTTTCTACCAGGATAGAGGGGATATCTGGAGCTTTTAATACAGCAAAGCTGGCTTGTTCTACCTTGCCTTTATGCAATGTTGCAAAACCGCCAATTTGCTTGAGTATCGAATTACCCACTTGTAATGAGTCTTTAATTTGGGCTGTCGTTGACATATCGAGAAGCAGGTTAGCTACCTGTCGATCTTGTGTCTTGATATTGATGCCACCAATGAGATCTGAAGCATTTTCTTTATTGGCCATCCAGCGCGCCATAGAGCTACTGGCACCCATTTGGGAGAGGGCAAATACGGACGCACCCCGAGCCCTTGACTCAATGAATGCATCAGCATGAATAGAGACAAATAAATCTGCCTGAACACGTCTAGCTTTTTGCACTCTCATATGAAGCGGTACAAAGTAATCGCCATCTCTGGTGAGGTAAGGGCGCATATAGGCTTCACCCTCAATTTTGTCCCTGAGCCTTTTGGCAATTGCAAGTACCACATTCTTTTCTCTCGATCCTGCTGCGCCAATAGCTCCTGGATCTTCACCGCCATGCCCAGGATCAATCGCAATTGTGATGAGGCGGTTGTATTTGGCGGGCGCAGGAAGCGGTTTATTTTCTGGGATGGCTTGGGCTACTGGATTCTTGGGAGCCTCTTTCTCTTGCTTGGTCGCAAACTGGGCAATCAGGTCGATTTCTTCATTAGATTTCGCAAGAGCGCTTTCTTTGCGTGCACTACTTTTCACTAACTCCATGAGTGGATCAGGCGGAGTAGTGGGGTATAGATCAAATACCATGCGGTAGTTGTATTCACTAATAGGATCAAGCGTAAAGAGTTGTGGTTTGATCGGCTCTTTTAAGTCAAATACCAAACGCACAATGCCTGGCTGAAATTGCCCCACCCGAATTTGCGATACATAAGGATCGTTGGGCTTTACTTTAGCAACCAAGTCTTTGAGGGTGGGGTTCAGTTCTAAGCCTTGCACATCGACTACCAATCGATCTGGGTTAGTGAGGATCTGCTGTGTAATGGGTAGTGGCGTATCAGACTCTAAAGTAATGCGGGTGTAATCCTCTGATGGCCAAATGCGCACCCCCAATATCTTTGCTCCCCAGGCAATATCGATCTCAGTGAGCAAGAGCGCAAAACTCAAGAACTTCGCTGAAGTCTTGAGGTGCTGGCGTCTAATGAGATTAACTTTTTTACTGCTCATCTATTTAGTTAGGTGCTGCTTGCGTTTTTTGAATACGCTCAAGCACTTTTTTGCCTTGCTCAGATGAGGCGTTTAGCTCAATGGCGCGTTCGTTTTCTTCTGCACCAGCTGCCAGAGTAATCTGAATATCAAATGTGGGCAGAGTACCTTCGGCTTTTTCTGGCCACTCGATTAAACAGAAACCGGGCACATCGAAGTATTCTGCAAAACCTGCCTCTTGCCATTCCAGGGGATCACGCATTCTATAAAGATCAAAGTGATGGGCAGTGAAGCTGTCTTGATTGCTATGGAGTTCATAGGGCTCACACAAGGTATAGGTAGGACTCTTTACTTTTCCTTCATAACCCAATCCCTGAATCAAATGTCTCGCAAAAGTGGTTTTACCTGTCCCCAGGTCGCCCTCTAGAGCAATATTGAAGTGAGATTGAGGAGAATTCTTCATGCCCTCCCGAATAGAGGATGCAAGACGCTGGGCTAGGGATGCAGTTTCTGCTTCCTGCCTACAATATTGCTTAAGCGATACTTTGGGAGTTGCCTGAGGCGTCTGATTTCCGGTCATTACCCTAGTTTATTCAATTATTGCGCTACATTCTGTATTGACTATGTCTTTATCTACAAAATCCTCCTCACTAGATCAGCCCAAGCTGCGAGCTTGGCTAGGACAGCAGGCTGAGAGCTTGGGTTTTGATGGTTTACGGATTACTGATACCCATTTAGGTATTGCCAGTGAGCGCCTACAAGAATGGCTGGCAGAAGGGCGTCATGGCCATATGGAATATATGCAGCGCCATGCAGACTTACGCTCTGATCCTCAGCTATTAGTGCCAGGCACAGTCAGAGTAATTTGCGTGTCGATGAACTACCTTCCGCCTGAAAGTGATTTTGATGCTGAGTGGCAGAGACTGGAAGATCCTTCGCAAGCAGTTGTCTCCATGTACGCCCGCGGGCGCGACTATCACAAAGTACTGCGCAATCGTTTGCAAGAATTTGCTAAAGCCATTGAAGAAAAGATTGGCGCCTTTGGCTATCGAGTGTTTACAGACTCAGCTCCCTTGATGGAAGTAGAGCTTGCGCGTAAAGCAGGTTTAGGTTGGCGGGGCAAACACACCCTTTTACTCAATCGAGAATCAGGCTCTACTTTTTTCTTGGGCGAGATCTTAATCGATGTGCCACTCCCAATTGATGAAGAGCAGGAAGAGCACTGCGGCACTTGTCAATCCTGTATTGATATCTGCCCCACCCAGGCCATTACTGCACCTTATCAACTCGATGCCCGTCGTTGCATATCCTATCTCACGATTGAAAATCCCAAAGCGATACCAGTTGAGTTTCGAAGTGCGATGGGTAATCGGGTATATGGTTGTGATGACTGTCAATTGATTTGTCCTTGGAATAAGTTTGCTAAGCGCACTACCTTGCCAGACTTTGTACAGCGCCATGGCTTAGGCCAAGCTAGCCTCTTACAGCTTTGGTCTTGGACTGAAGCAGAGTTTGAAGAGCGCCATGAGGGTAGTGCAATTCGTCGTATTGGTTATAGCCGTTGGCGTCGTAATCTGGCAGTGGCGATGGGTAACGCACTAGCGAGTTCCAAAACTGATGCTACTCATAAGAATTTAATTCAGAAGGCCTTGAGTGAAAGTTTGCCCACTGCTGATGATTTAGTTGCCGAGCATATTGAATGGGCCTTAAAGATTGACTAAAGGCTTACAATTGAGCCATGTCATCAGCAGATCAGCCCTATATTGATCCTAGCGAAATCGCGCTAGAGGGCTCAACTGCGGAGCGCTTCAAAAGTCCTAGAGATGCATTTTGGACTGGGATGCGAGATGCAGCTGGCGCCCCAGCCATGGTGCTCTTTGCAGGCATGGTGGGTTTTGGAGCAATGGGTAAGACCAATGGCTTTGATGTTTGGTTTACTACCTTCACTTCCTTTTTCATGTTCGCTTTACCAGGGCAGGTAGTCTTGCTAGAGATGGCGATTACTGGTTCCTCGGTTGTAGCGATTGCATTGGCAGTGACTTTAACTTCTACTCGCTTTATCACCATGACGGTGACACTCTTTCCACAGTTTCATCAAAAAGATCGTAATCGTAGTTTGTACGCCTCAGTCCATTTATTAGCAATGACTGCATGGGCAATCTCGATGAAAGAGTTTCATGTCATCGAGACGAAGCACCGCTTGGCCTATTTTGTTGGTTTGGGTTTGCTGTGTTGGCTGATTTCGATTCCGGGAACGATCCTAGGTTTTTACTTGGCAGGCATGGTGCCACCAGCTGTCACTTTAGGCCTCGTTTTTATTAACCCACTGTTCTTCTTGTTAACTTTTACAGAAGTAAAACCATGGATTAATCGTATTGCACTGATGTTAGGTTGTATCTTTGGGCCGATTTTCTTCATCGTAGATCGTGACACTAGCTTGTTAACATCAGGTCTTGTCGCTGGAACAATGGCTTACTTGATTGATCGTAAGTGCTTGCGCAAGAAAACCGGAGTGATTGGGTGATGAACACGATCAACAACATGCTTTCCGGGTGGGGCTTATGGATTGCTTTAGTGGGCGCCTGTCTTGGTACTTACTTTTGCCGTGCGATTGGTGTGCTTCTCTCCAACAGCATTAACCAAGATAGCGAAATCTTCCGTTGGTTAGCTGCAGTCACTTACGCAATGGTTGCCGCATTAACGGTGCGCCTCATTGTCATGCCCTTGGGCTTAATGGCAACAGTGCCCCTATGGATCAGGATTCTGATTTGCGCCTTAGCGATTGGCGTCATGATTTCAAAACCTACTAAGCGATTGGTTCCAGCCTTACTAACTGGAACCTTACTCATGGTAGGTTACGGCGTTATACGTTAATCAGTTAACTATATTTATAGATGCGCCACCAGAATTCTGGCGATATGTACCGCTTTTCTTTTCGTGCCATCGGCAATTTGATGACGACAGCTAGTGCCATCGGCTACTACCCAACTCTCAGGCGATTTACGAATACTTGGTAATAGACTGAGCTCAGCCATTTGTTTGGATACTTCAATGTGCTCTGCCTCGTAACCAAAACTTCCTGCCATACCGCAGCAAGAAGATTCAATCAGCTTAGGCTCTGCTTTGGGAATCAGCTTAAGGAGTTCCATTGCAGGTGTTACTGCAGCAAAAGCCTTCTGATGACAGTGACCATGAAAGAGCATTGGCTTACTGGCTTCTTTGAGATTGAGCTTAAGTGTTCCCGCTTTGGCTTCTCTCGCCAAGAACTCTTCCAAAAGTTGCGCTTGCTTAGAAACACTAATGGCTTTGTCACCAAAGCCCATGACCAATGCTTCATCCTTAAGAGTAAAGAGACAAGAGGGCTCTAAACCAATGACGGGAATATTCTTGTCTGCATAAGGTGCCAAATGATCAACGAGTTCTCCCAGCGTTTCTTTAGCCTTATCAACCATGCCAGAAGCAAGATAGGTTCTGCCGCAGCAAAACTCTTTCGAGCAGGTGTTTTCTGTTGCCTTGGCTTTGCTACTGTTCTTATTTGGAATATGCACGCGATAGCCTGCAGCTTTGAGAACTTTTAGCGCAGCAATTAAATTTTCATCTTCAAAATAGGCATTGAAGGTATCGGCTAGTAAAACCACACCTTTGCCATCAGCACTTTGTGCCAACTGCTCTGGTGTGAACTGATAGTTTTGCGCTACTTTTTGATTCCAGAAAGTTTTTCTCTTCCAGATGGGCAAACTTCTCTGTGCAGAGATGCCCATAATCCATTCTTGTAGTTTTGCTACTGGCGTAATGTGATTACGTAGGTTCAGTAGTGATGGCAGGAGCGGAATATTACTAATCGTGCTGGCATATTTAGGTAGGTAAGCTACTGCCAAGTCTCGCAAAGAATGACCAACCCGTTTCTTGTAAGCCGATAAGAACTCAATCTTCATCTTGGCCATATCGACACCAGTAGGGCACTCGCGACGGCAAGCTTTGCAACTCACACACAGCTCCATCACTTCTTTAATGGCATCACTAGCTAGAGGAGAGGAGTTGGTGGTTGCCCCGCTCTTGATATCCAGTTGATTCGATAGTGCTAAGCGCAAGGTATTGGCTCTGCCTCTAGTGAGGTGTTTCTCATCCCGAGTCACACGATAGCTTGGGCACATCACTTCGGCATCAAACTTACGGCAGTGACCATTGTTATTACACATATCCACAGCTTTAGCTAAACCCATAGCTGGGTCGCCACCGGTGCCAGGTGCAGTCGTTTGCTCTGTAACCGGGTTGTTCTGTACATTCCATGCAGACCAATCTAGTGCTGGTTGCAAGGCAATAACTTTGTAATTCGGTGCAAATCTAAAGTTACTTGCATCATCCATCTTCGGTGGATTAACAATCTTCCCGGGATTAAATAATCCCTTGGGATCAAACTCGTACTTAATTTCAGAAAGTGCTTCGGTGATCTTGGGGCCAAATTGCCAAGAGATCCACTCACCACGACATAGTCCATCACCATGTTCTCCGCTATAAGCGCCTTTGTACTTTCTGACTAACTCTGAAGCTTCTTGTGCAACGGCACGCATTTTCTGGGCACCATCTCTACGCATATCCAAAATAGGGCGCACATGTAAAGTTCCTACAGAGGCATGGGCATACCATGTACCGCGTGAACCATATTTAGCAAAGACATCCGTTAATGCCTGGGTGTAATCAGCCAAACTTGCTAGTGGTACAGCGCAATCTTCAATAAAGCTCACTGGCTTACCATCACCTTTAAGACTCATCATGATATTCAAACCAGCTTTGCGTACTTCCCAGAGATTCTTTTGCAGTGATGCATCAGGCATTGCTACAACAGAGCCTGGTAAACCTAAGTCACTCATGAGTTCTTGCAAGGCTTTGAGTTTATCTAGCAGTGGTGCATGCGCTTCACCAGAAAACTCCACCAACAAAATGGCTTCCGGAGTTTGTGCGGTGTGATCGATAAGCGCAGTCTCAATGGTTTTCTGAAAGCTGGGATTACTGCGTGCCAAATCAATCATCGTGCGATCAACTAATTCAACTGCAGTAGGCCCTAGTTTCACAATATGCTGGGCGCTATCCATGGCCTTATAAAAGCTCGCAAAGTTCACAATACCCAGCACTTTATGTTGTGGCAATGGTGCTAATTTGAGTTTGAGGGACTTGAAGTAGGTTAGCGTACCTTCGCTACCCACAAGCAGGTGTGAGAGGTTCACACTGCCATCTTGGGTGTAAGGCAATTCGCTTTGGGGATGAAAGATATCGAGGTTGTAACCTGCAACACGCCTCAAAACTTTCGGAAAGCGTGCCTCAATCTCGGGCTGTAAGGTATTGGCTAAGTCTTTAACAAAGTCACCTAGTTGTTTGGCAACTCCAGAGCTATTTGCATAATTTCCAAATTGACCAATTCTGCCGTCTGCTAGCCAAGCATCAATTTCTAAAACGTTATGCACCATATTGCCGTAAGCAATTGAGCGGCTACCGCAAGAGTTATTACCTGCCATACCGCCAATCGTTGCCTGCCCACCAGTAGAGACGTCTACTGGATACCAAAGGCCGTGTTGCTTCAATGAGCCATTAAGGTGATCGAGCACTATACCTGGCTCCACTTCGACATAGCCTTTATCTAGATTGAGATCAAGAACGTTTCTAAAGTATTTACTGTTATCGATCACTAATGCTGCGCCAGTAGTTTGACCGCACTGACTGGTACCACCACCCCGGGGAAGAACGGGCACTCCCAGTTCAGCTGCAATCTGAATGCTACTGGCAATATCTTGCGCAGTCTTTGGTACGAATACTGCGACTGGCATGGCTTGATAAATAGAAGCATCAGTAGCGTAACGACCACGACTAGCAGCGTCTAGCATCACTTCACCAGAAGTCTCCTGGCGTAAGCGCTTCGCTAATTGAGCCTGGTCTACCATCAGCTCTTTGAGATCAAGAGGTTTATTCATTTAACCGTCTCTACCAACTTGGTTTCAGCTTTCAGTAGCTGCACTACAACATCACGTTTATTGTGAACGTGCTGAATCATAATCTTGCGCATACGGGCGCTATCTCTGGCTTTGAGGGCATCGAGCATCTCTTGATGCTCTTCCACTGCTTTTTCCCATTTGACACCATCTTGATTAGATCTAAAGCGCAGGGCTTCAATACGCGCATTCACCTGCGAGAAGAGTTGAGCCAGTACTGGATTATTGGCTGCCTGATTAATCAGATGATGAATCCGCAAGTTCAGTTTGTAATAAGAAGACAAATCACGGCGGGCATATGAAGCCATCATTTCGTATTGGAGGGCTTCTAGTTCAGAGAGGGTGGCATCACTAATATTGTTGGCAGCTAATTCTCCTGAAAAACCTTCTAAGTCTGCAATCACATTAAAAGTATGAATCACATCCTCAAGGCTGAGTTGCACAGCAATCGCACCGCGATTAGCAATCAGCTCAACCAAGCCATCGGCTGCTAAGCGACGAATC
>CAIVXR010000119.1 GCA_903909925.1 uncultured beta proteobacterium
CAGCGCTTCTCGCCAAGTCTCCCTAGGGGCTGGTGTAGTAGCTGATCTGCAGGTGGAATGTCGGGCTGTCAATAGCCGCTTTCTGGATTTAGGCTTTCGTCTTCCAGATGAGTGCCGTGGGGCTGAACCTGCCTTGCGGGAACTGGTAAGCCAGAGCCTTTCCCGAGGAAAAGTTGAGTTTAGGGCAGCCTGGCGTATTAATCAGAGCGGTGGGCCCTCCAAAGCCAATCCTCAGGCCCTAGGCGCTTTAAGCCAAGATCGCTTAGAGGCACTCAAAGCCCTGCAGGCCAAAGCGCAAGAAACCTTCACAGAGGCGCGAGCCTTAAGTATTGCTGATGTGCTGCGTTGGCCAGGAATAATTTCTGAGCCGCGTGGTGAGGAAGAGGGCTGGATTACAGCTACCATCGAAGCTGGCAAAGCAGCCTTAGCTGTTCTCATGGAGAGCAGAAATGCTGAAGGCAAAGCCTTAGTTGGTGTTCTTACAACTATCACTGGCAAGATGCGTGCCATTGTCAAAACGATTGAGCCTAAGGTTCCAGAATATGTGGCGCAATATCAAGAAAAACTGACCGAACGTTTATCAGAGGCGCTGGCTGCACAAGAGCAGGGCAAGAATTCAAGTGGATCTGGCACTGAATTGATGGAGCGTATTCGTCAAGAGGTGGTTCTGTATGCAGTGCGCATTGATGTTGCGGAAGAGTTCGCGCGTTTAAAGACCCACTTGCAAGCAGTCGACACTGCGCTCACTGGAAAAGGACCCGTTGGTAAGCGTTTAGACTTTTTGATGCAAGAGCTTAATCGTGAAGCCAATACGCTGAGTTCAAAGTCCGTCTCTGAAGAATGTACCCAGGCAGCCTTAGAGCTCAAGCTTTTGATAGAGCAAATGCGCGAACAAGTACAAAACTTAGAGTAATCCGTACAATTGAATCATGACTAAGGCAAATCAAACCCCAGCCTACCAAGGTAGCATGTTGATGATTGTTGCGCCATCCGGTGCCGGTAAATCTTCGTTGGTTGATGCGCTCCTCAAAGCTGATTCGGGTTTGAAGTTATCTCTATCAACCACCACTCGAGCGCCTCGGTCTGGTGAAGTAGATGGTAAAAATTATCGCTTTGTTTCTAAAGAAGAATTTACTCGCGAAAGAGAGCAGGGTCATTTTTTAGAATGGGCAGAAGTGCATGGTCATTTTTATGGCACATCGAAACCTTGGATCGAATCACAAATGCAAGCAGGTAGTGATGTTGTCCTTGAGATTGATTGGCAAGGCGCGCAACAGATTCGCAAACTCATTCCATCAGCGCAATGGATCTTTATTTTCCCTCCTTCAATTGAAGCTTTAGAGGAGCGCCTGCGTAAGCGCGGGCAGGATGATGAAGCCACCATTGAGAGGCGTTTGGCTGCTGCCCATGTTGAATTACTGCATGCCCATGAGGCTGACTTCATTGTGGTGAATGACTCCTTTGATCAGGCCCTAGTTGATCTACAGCAGATTTTGGCCTCCAGCCGCCTGCGTTCTGGGCCAGCTATGGCCAGAAATCCAGCCCTTTTAAGGCGCCTCGGGGTCTAATCAGTTATCCTATAGGTATTGAAGCTAAATTTAAGTGAGTTCAGCATGGCCCGTATCACTGTAGAAGATTGTCTTAAAACTATCCCAAATCGTTTTGAACTGGTTTTGGCTGCGACTTATCGTGCTCGCCAATTAGTTCAAGGTCACTCCCCACGTGTTGAGTCCAAAGATAAAGCAACTGTAGTTGCATTACGTGAAGTTGCTGCTGGTGTGACCGACCGTGACATGCTGACCAAAGTACCTTTGTAATTTAGGAGTTCCGGTGTGGAGCTCCCTTTAGGTACAGCCAAAGCATCGGAATTAGTTGGAGGGGTCTCGCCCAATGAGTCCTCGCTAGGGGCTGTTCAAGCTGAGCTGTTACATCTCTCTTCCGATAAGCTCAAGCAAGTCAATCTAGAGCCTGGTAAAAAATCGATCCTAGCTTCATTGCTAGCACAATCTAGCCGTCATTTATTTGGGCCAACTTCTGCGCCCATTAAGCCTTTAAAACATCAGGTAGTTTCAATTGAGAATTTACTCTCGAAGCTGACCTACCTAAAGCCTGATGAAGTTGCTCAAGTAAAAAAAGCGTTTCAGTTTGCAGATACTGCGCACTTAGGTCAGTACCGTCATAGTGGTGAACCTTATATTACCCATCCAGTTTCTGTAGCAGAACTTTGTGCTACTTGGCGTTTGGATGCATCGTCAATCATGGCCGCTTTATTACACGATGTGATTGAAGATACCGGCTCTACCAATGCCGACCTAGTTGAAAAGTTTGGCACTAAGATTGCTGAATTAGTAGAAGGTCTAACTAAACTCGATAAATTAGAGTTTCAGAGCCATGCAGAAGCACAAGCAGAGAGCTTTCGCAAAATGTTTATGGCAATGGCACGTGATGTCCGCGTCATCTTAGTTAAGCTGGCTGACCGTACGCACAATATGCGCACCTTAGATGCGGTTCCCATGGAAAAGCGCCGTAGGGTTGCAGCAGAAACCATTGAAATCTATGCGCCGATTGCCCACCGCCTGGGCCTTAACATTATTTATCGTGATTTGCAGGACTTGAGCTTTCGTTATGCCATGCCAATGCGCTTTCGGGTGATTGAGGGCGCAGTCAAAAGGGCGCGTGGCAATCGCAAGGAGATGATTGAAAAGATTTTGCAAACTACACGCCTGGCATTTGCAAAATCGAATCTTGAAGTAGATCTGCGTGGTCGTGAGAAAACGCTCTATAGCATCTACAACAAGATGCGTACCAAGCATGTGAGCTTTTCTCAAGTCTTAGATGTTTACGCTTTCCGAGTAACAGTGAGCAATATCGATGAATGCTATCGTGCACTAGGTATCTTGCATTCTCTTTATAAGCCTATGCCTGGTAAGTTCAAGGATTACATTGCTATTCCAAAGTTAAATGGCTATCAATCGCTCCATACAACGCTATTGGGTCCATCAGGCGTGCCGGTAGAGTTTCAGATTCGTACGGCCGATATGCATGCGGTAGCTGAAGCAGGGGTGGCCGCTCATTGGGCCTATAAAGATGGCTCACCAGATATGAGTGAAGTGCAAAACCGTGCTCACCAGTGGCTGCAATCCTTGATCGATATTCAGGATAGTAGTGGTGACTCGCAAGAATTCTTAGAGCATGTCAAGATTGATCTGTTCCCAGATGCAGTCTATGTATTTACCCCCAAAGGGCAAATTAGAGCGCTCCCCAGAGGTGCCACCGCACTTGACTTTGCTTACTCGATTCACAGTGATCTCGGAAACACGTGCGTTGCTGTAAAGATTAATGGTGTTCAGCTACCCCTTCGTAGCGAACTGAAGAATGGCGACATTATTGAGGTAGTGACTTCTGCTAATTCACAACCAAACCCTGGCTGGTTAGTCTTTGTGCGCACAGGTAAGGCCCGCGCATCGATCCGCCATTCTCTAAAAACCAAGCACTATTCAGAATCATTGCAACTAGGTGAGCGCTTATTGGCCAATAGCCTGCGTCAGCAAGGCGTTGATGCAGCATTATTGAACCCAGAGATTTGGGAAAAACTGATGCACTGGACGGGTGATAAAACCCGTGAAGAGGCTTGTGTCAATATTGCTTTAGGGCGTCGATCAGCCCAAGAATTAGCCATTCGTCTCAAGATCTTGATTGACGATGAGGGCGGTAGTGAGCAAATGCGTTTAGGTGCAGCTGATTGGATAGCCGCTACTACAGAAACCAGCCACCATCAGCGCCAGGCAATTCTTGTCGATGGGCGCGAAGGCAATTCGATTAGCTTTCAGACTTGTTGCCATCCGATACCAGGCGATAACATCATTGGTTACCTTGGTAAAGGTGAGGGCTTGCAAGTTCACGCCAACGACTGCCCAGTTGCGCTTCGCATGCTGTCAAAAGATGGTGATAAGTGGGTTGAGGTAGAGTGGGGCAAGGAAGTACATCGGGAGTTCGAAGTAGATTTAGCCATTGATACGCGTCAAGGTAAGGGTGTGCTTGCACGGGTTGCGAGTAGCGTGACCTCTGCAGATTCCAACATCATGAATGTATCCATGGAAGATCGCTACAAAGAAGATTCTGTCACCATCCGCTTTACGATTCAGGTATACGATCGTCTGCATTTATCCAAAGTCATGCGTAGTCTGCGGACTAACCAAGATGTAATGCGGGTTACGCGCACTCGAGCTGTCTAAATTCTTCAAGCAGTTTAGAGATACTGAACGTCTAGTATTTCAATCTCACAAGGTCCTGTTGGTGTTTGGATCACCACACTATCGCCCAGCTTTGCTTTAATTAATGCTTTGGCAATCGGTGATACCCAGCTCACATGATTTTTTTCAAGATCAACCTCATCAACCCCAACAATGGTGATGACAGTTTCTTTGCCGGCCTGTGCTCCTTCTAATGCAGAGTAGGTCACAGTAGCTCCAAAGAAGATCTGATCTGCATCGCTATCACCATTTTTTCGGGCTTGATTATCGACAACTACGGCAAATTCCAGGCGTTTATTGAGAAAGCGAATACGACGATCAATCTCGCGCAAACGTTTTTTACCATAGATATAGTCCCCGTTTTCTGAGCGGTCGCCATTCGAGGCTGCCCAATGAACTACCCGCACAACTTCAGGCCGATCCACGTTTAAGAGCTGTAGAAGCTCGGCTTTGATCCGTTCGTGGCCAGCGGGTGTAATGTAGTTTTTCTCTTCCATGGCATAATTATGGCTGTTGCGGCTGTAGCTCAGCTGGATAGAGTACTTGGCTACGAACCAAGGGGTCGTGGGTTCAATTCCTGCCAGCCGCACCATCTTATTAAGGGCCTAGTTGAAAAACTAGGCCCTTTTCACTTTCCCCAAGACCTTCATCAAGATCCCTTATAGTTGGGATAAGATCATTTCAAGCCCTGCCTGATAGCCTTACAAAACTACTTTTCTGACAATGCCTACCGATATTATTAGCTCTAGCGCAGAGACTTCCATTGCGAAGTGGGTAGTGGTCGACCCACAAACAGCAAAAGTGCTTATTACCGGCAAAGTGGATGTCTATTCACTGGCAAACACTTGGACTCAAATACGCGCACAACAAGATCGCTGGTTACAAAGTTCAGGCAGTCATTCCTTAACGTTTGATGCAAGTAATATTTCATCGTTAGATGGTTCGGG
>CAIVXR010000120.1 GCA_903909925.1 uncultured beta proteobacterium
AGAGCTGTAGGGCTTAGCTAAAGATAAATTACTAGGAGCGACTCTTGAGAGAATCCACAATCGTTTACAGTATGGATTTATTTCAGATGCTTATGATTTAGCAGCTTGCTATGCGACATTCCTCGCTAAAGCCAACTGCTTTAATGATGCCAATAAAAGAACAGCGGCGTCGGTTTTATTTTTTATCCTTAATGCAAATAAAGTTGAAATTGAATTTCCTGGATTTGATTTGGGTCATTGGATCATCGATATTGCATCGGATAAAAAATCTGAAATTGAATTGGCGCAGTGGCTAAGAAGTCAGTCGACTTAGTCAATATAACAACTCATTTTTTAGCGTTAAAGCCCATTCTCGCGATAGTGCCTATAGAGGTTAGCAATCGATGCAAATCCAAGAACGACAATCAGCACTGCTAATAAGTAATCTGTAGTGAGGTAAGTAAAGGTGCCCATCTGAATCAATACGGCTGCGCCAATAAACGCTGCAATCGCACCAAATACTAGCAGTTTGAAGTTGGGAATGAAGGCGCCTAATGTAATTGCAACAAATACTAAATAGAGTTCAGACACCAACTGATCAGCCGTGATAAAAATAGTATTGGTCAGTTCTGGATTGGTAAATTTACCCAATACAGCAAAAACTAGAATGGCTGCCAAGATCGCAAAGTTCAGCTTTGCCTTGAGGAGGATGGTTTTAAATTGATCGCTCATGCTGGTATTGATATTCTATGAAGCGCTACCTTTAAATACGAGGCTCATACCAAGCCACAAGATAATGAAAGCGATTAAAACAGTTGAGCCAATCTTTTTGAGGAAATATTCAAGGGTATCCATATAGGCCTCATCGCCTCTACCAAAGTAATGATCAAAGCGTTTCCAAAAAAGACGTCCCACAACCAGAGGAAGAAGTATTGCGACAATGCCAAAAAGAACGGTAAGCGTGTTATCCATATTTGTTTAAGCTTTCTTACTAAATTCACATTTGATGGTCTGAATTGATGGTCTGTATCACAAGCATTAGGTCATAAGGCTATTGACTGGCCGGAAAGTCATACAGAATACAGGGGTTGTCGACCAATATGGAATTTCTAATATTGGCATCTTGTACCCACGCACCAAATAGGTCACATAAATCAGCATCGTGCGGCATTTGTTTCTTCACCATGACGTGGGGCCAATCACTTCCCCAGATGAGGCGACTGGGATTTGCCTTGATTACAGCATCGTTAAATGGGCGCATATCCACGTAAGGAAGATCGCCATCACAGATACGATAAGGCCCGGTCATCTTGACCCAAGCGCGCTGATGTTTCATTAAATCCAGAAGACCCTGAAATCCCTGCTCAGTAACACCATGCTTTGCGTGTGAATAACCAAAGTGGCCAAATACCAAGTCTACTGGAAAATCTTCAAATGTTTTTGCAAGATTGGGATATTCGTTGACGTGCATCAATAGCTCTAAGTGCCAGCCAAATGGTTGAATACGTTTAGCTAGGTTTCGTAATTGCGCAATTGGAAGGCCAGCCGATTTATCCGCGATATCAACAATATTGCAACGCAGCCCTCTTACCCCGGATGCATGAAGGTCGACAAGCTCTTGATCACTCACTTGATTGGAGTTACTAGAGATCACTGCAACACCTCTAAATTGCTCGGGATTCGATTTTAGTGCTGCAAGCATCCCACGGTTGTCAGTGCCATACACGCTAGGCTGTACTAGAACTGCACGATCTACTTTGAGCATCTTTAACAGCGCTTGATAACTCTCTAGTGTGGCATCGGGTGGCGTATAGATGCGTTCTTGTGCATAAGGGTATTGATCGGCAGGCCCACACACATGGGCGTGACAATCTACAGACCCCTCTGGAAATAGTGTGAGGGGTGAGCGAACCTCAATGCTTGGAGCTTGGCACAGAGGCGCAAAATTACTGGGGTTCAATAGCGGCTTCTTTGGCAATCTTTTGATACTTGCTCATCTCTTCGCGAACAAACTTAGTAAATTCTGTGGGACTCATTGGAGTTGACTTAATACCCTTAGTCTCGTAAGCAGTTTTTACTTCAGGATCTTGCATGGCTTGATTAATATCTTGATTAATCTTTTTCACAATCGCAGCTGGGGTGGCTGCAGGAGCCCAGACTCCAAACCACAAACCAATTTCAAAATTTGCATAACCTTGGTCTGCAATGCTTGGGATTTCAGGAACAGCAGGATTACGCGCTTTGCTAGTAACACCCAGGGCGCGCACTTTTCCGCCTTTGAGTTGACCAATCGCAGTGTCTAAAGGGGCCATATAAAAAGCGGTTCGACCAGACATAGTGTCTTGAATGGCTTCAGGTGATCCTTTATAAGGCACGTGAATCAGTTTGATGCCCATCATTTGATTGAAATATTCTGCTGCCAGGTGCGTGGAGCTACCAACACCAGCAGAGGCAAAGGTGATCTCATCAGGTTTAGCTTTAGCAGCAAT
>CAIVXR010000121.1 GCA_903909925.1 uncultured beta proteobacterium
AACTAGTACCGCTAAGTTACGACCTGCAGCAACCTGAATTTTTACTGTACGAATAGGGACGCCCAAGACATCGATATGCTGAGCTTCAAGGGGTAATCTTTCAAATTCCCCATCCGTTCTCCGAACGAGTTGAACAATCAGTCGTAGCTTAAGTTTGCGACGTACTGCAGTTTCACCAAAGATAGTGCGGATATCGAGTAAGCCTAAGCCGCGAACCTCAAGTAAGTTGCGCAAGATAATCGGGCAACGTCCTTCGATATAGTCTGAACCAAGGCGAGCAAAATCAACGGCATCATCTGCTACCAAGCCATGGCCGCGAGAAATCAGTTCTAGGCCTAACTCACTTTTACCTAAACCTGATTCACCCGTGATTAATACGCCTAAGCCCAAGATATCCATAAATACACCGTGCATTGTGATTTGAGGTGCACCAATTTTGGTGAGATAGATGCGTAAATGATCAATTACTTCTGCTGCAGAGATGGCTGTGGTAAATAAAGGAGTAGAGGTGCGCTGACAATAGAGCTGCAAATCTGCATCAGCTGCTTTGCCATCCGCCACGATGACACAAGGAGGCGTTTTAGAAATGAGGTTGGCAATCTGCTCTTGCTTTTGTTCGGGCTCAAGTGCTGCATGATAGTCAACTTCTTGTTCGCCAAAGATTTGAATACGACTAGGGTGAATGAGATTTAAGTGCCCCACTAAGTCAGAGCTGGCTGCAGCTGCTTTGACTGCCTCGGCCGGGAAGGTCCGATCTGCACCTTCTAGTCCGCCAATCCAGGAAAGCTTTAGATCTGCAACATTGTCATCAAAAATCTGCTGTGCAGTTACTCCCTCAAGGAGCAAGGGCTGTGTCATTTTGTTGCATCCCAATGTTGTAATAGTTCGCATACCTTCACTGGATCGCTAGCAGTCAATAAGAATTGACGGGTGTCTGCATTGGATAGCAGTTGTGCAATTGAAGACAGAATTTCTAAATGTTGCTGAGTTGCTTTTTCAGGAACTAATAAAAAAATGAGGATTGATACTGGCTCGCCATCAGGGGCAGCAAACTCAATCGGACTTGTGAGCTTAATGAAAGCAGCGCTTGGCTGTTTAAGGCCTTTAACACGTCCATGAGGAATTGCAACACCAGCACCCAGAGCGGTAGATCCTAAATCTTCACGCGCGTTCAGAAACTCGACTACAGAAGCTGCGTTAATACCTATTTTTTTGAAAAAGAGGTCACCAGCTGCGCTAAATGCTTCGGCTCTGCTGGTGGCAGGATTGTCTAATGCAATGCAGTCAGGGGTAAAAAGATTGGTCAGGGCATTCATTGGGGTTAATTATAGGTGTCCCGACTTAGTCAATCACTCAAAGCGCTTATCGTGGTGGTGATCTTGGATCTTTTCTTTGTGTTTGATAACTTGGCGTTCTAGCTTATCAACTACCGCATCCATTGCATGGTAGAGGTCGGCATTGTGAGCTTCAGCAAATAATTCCTTACCCTTAAGATGAATAGTAATCTCGGCACTCTGACGAAGCTCCTTTTCCTTGGCGTTGTCTACTACAAGAAAGGCAGAGGCATCAATAACGTGGTCAAAGTGCTTACGAATTTTGGCCATTCCAGCTTCAAGGTGCATGCGCATGGCTGGGGTCACTTCCAGATGGCGGCTATTAATTTTCAAATTCATCAGCATCTCCTCTTATATAAGCGTGCGCATGCTCATGCCTAGGGGGTGCGCAGCAAGCCCCTGAAATCATTTGAGTAGTATTTTGGGAAAGGAACTCCATGAACCTCCAGCGTATCAGCGAATTTGCTGAAAACCAAGAGGGGAAAGCATTTTTATTAGTTAAACAGCCCAGAAGGGCCTCCAGATTACATTCTGAAGTTTTCGCCTAAGTAGACTCTGCGGACTGCATCATTTTGGATAATTTGGTCGGGTTCACCTTCAGCTAAGACGCTGCCTTCGCTAATGATGTAGGCGTGGTCGCAAATACCTAGGGTTTCCCGCACATTGTGGTCGGTGATCAGAACCCCAATCTGGCGATCTCGCAAGAATCGCACGATCCGCTGAATTTCCCCAACAGCAATAGGGTCAACACCTGCAAATGGCTCATCAAGCAAGATAAATTTGGGTTGGGAGGCTAAAGCCCTAGCAATCTCGACTCGACGACGTTCGCCACCAGACAGAGATAGCGCCGGGTTATTACGGAGATGGCTAATTTGTAGTTCTCCTAGGAGTTCATCTAGCCTATTTGCGATTTCAGCCTTACTTAGAGGCTTCCCACCTTGCACTTGTAGCTCAAGAACAGCTTGGATATTCTCAGCAACATTGAGTTTTCTGAAAACAGAAGCTTCTTGCGGTAGATAAGACAAACCCATGCGAGCGCGTTCATGGATGGGTAGATGAGTAATGTCAGAACCATCTAAAACAATATTTCCACCATCAAGTGGAACTAAGCCAACAATCATGTAAAACGAGGTTGTTTTACCTGCACCGTTAGGCCCAAGTAAACCCACTACTTCGCCGCACTTGACTTCTATAGAGACATCTCGAACTACTGTTCTAGAGCCATAACGTTTTTGTAAGTGGTGCGCACTTAGAGTTGCTGGGCTATTGGTTTGAGCTAAATCCGTTGTCATTTCTCTAATGTGGCTTTTCTTCTTGGTGAAAGGATTGCTCTAGCCAAGGGCAGATCATCCGGCTTTGCATCCTTAGGAGGCGTAACTCGATAGTACTGCTTTACATCATCGTATTCAATTTTCCAACCACGTAGTTGGTCTAGCATTTGCATATTCAGGAGGCGCTTGAGCTTAGCGTCACCAGTTAGTGAGAGTACTTCAGTTTTAGCGTTGTAGACCACTTGGGCTCCAAAGCCTTGCATGAATTCGTCAGCAGGTCCTTCGCGACGCTGCCTAAAGCTGGCAGTCTTATCGGGTGTCCCATTGACATTTACGAATTCATAGCCTTCAGGGTCTACTTCAATATGCCCGTCTTCACCAGTAACGATGATGCTTCCTTTGATCAGCAAAACCTGGCCCTTCAGATCATAGGCTTGCTTGACATCATTTACAGAAACCTTTTCGGCCTCAAGTATGACAGGCTTATCTTGATCAGCCTTCTCAGCATAAGCAAGACCTACTAGGCTTAGCTCTAGCAAAAGCAATGAAATAAGAATACGAAAAGCGAAACGAGCGTTCATAATCTTTATTGAGTTCTCCGCGGAGCTCGTTCAATGCGTCCTTTGACTTGGCCTAAAAGTGTCATACTTTGCTCAACGTTATTAAACCTTCCACCTTCGGTAGATTGCATGATTGACATGCCCTGCTCGAGCGTTACAGGCCTATTTGTTTCAATAATGTCGTCATTGATCAGCACTTTAAAATAGGCAGAAGATGCAAGCATTCTGAGTGTTGCAGCTTGTGAGGCTGTCGCTGCTTGGGCTGGTCGAAAGATGGATGCATTATCAATGAGATCCAAAATCGTCAAATCACCATCAAGGTGTCCCGTGTCAGATTTGACGGTTACTGGAGCCTTATCTAGTTGGAAGAGACGCATGCGAGGAGTCAAAATATCAATCGAGGCATCATCATCATAGTGAATTACCTTGTTACCCAAAATTCGATATTTAGTATTGCCAACTTCATTGAGCGCTGAGAGTGCTCCATTAGTAATTGTGTAATCTGGCTCATGAAGTCTGACGCGCTCTAGGGTAGATTTTTCAGGAGGCGTCACTTTTTGTACTAGCCAAAAAGTGGCTAGCGTTAAAGTGCCCATCAAAAGTAATGGCGTCAGACGTAATAGCGTTCGCCCGATACTCAGTTTGATGTTTTGCGGTTTAAATTGCATTTCTTAGTTACGCGCTTTATTGAGTAATTCTTCGTAACGGTTTTGCGCTTTTAGAATTAGATCGCATGCTTCTCGTACTGCACTATTTCCGCCGCTATGATGAGTTACAAAATGGGCAGACTCTTTGACTGCCTCATGAGCTTGTGCAGGACAAATCCTGAAGCCAGCATTTTTCATCATTTGTAAATCTGGCCAGTCGTCGCCCATGACGGCGCAGTCGGATGGAGAAAGACCTAAGGATTTGATGACTTGGGCTAAGACGATAGCTTTATTTTCAACACCCATGTGCACATGCTTAATGCCCAGTTCTTCGCAACGGGCTAGAACCATCTTTGAATTTCTGCCGGTGATAATAGCGGTCGGTATTCCGCACTGCTCTAACAATTTAATGCCTAAACCATCCTGAATATCAAAGGCCTTCAGTGACTCCTTGCCATCGGCACCAATCCATACTTGCCCATTCGTTAAAACACCATCGACATCTAGGACTAAGAGTTTTACTTTGCTTGCGCGCTCCCATGCTTGTGGATAGCTGGCAAGAGGATTGGTATTGTGGGTATTAAAAGCACTTGGCATTGAAATTAAGCTAGATAAAAGATTAAATTACTTTTGCTGCAAATAAATCGTGTAGATTGAGCGCTCCCAATAGCTGTCCATTGCTATCAGTAACAACCAAATGATTGATGCGATGTTTTTCCATCATCTCAATGGCTTCTTCTGCAAGCAGCTCCGGCGGAATGGTGCGTGGGCCTGGTGTAGTGGCATTTTTCAGAGTGACACCATCAAGATTTGTTTTCTTTTCCAACAAGCGGCGCAGGTCACCATCGGTCAAAATACCAAATACTTTTTTATCCTTATCTAAGGTAACTACCATTCCCATACGCTTGGAAGTCATCTCCAGCAAAGCGTCTTGTAATGATGCTTCAACGGAAATTTTGGGAGTGTCATCAAAGCCGCGCATGACTTCACTAACATGTACCAGTTGTTTGCGGCCAAGTCTGCCACCAGGATGTGAGCGAATGAAATCCTCAGCTTCAAATCCTCTTGCATCTAGCAAAGCAACTGCTAATGCATCACCCATTGCTAATGCAGCCGTGGTGCTCGTAGTTGGGGCTAGATTCAGAGGACAAGCTTCTTTTTCAACGCTAGTGTCAAGATGTGCATCTGCTAATTTTGCAAGAGATGAATTCGGAGCGCCAGTCAGTGCAATCAGTTTTGCCCCAGTACGTTTGATGATGGGCACAATAGTTAACAATTCATCAGTCTCGCCGGAATTGGAGAGAGCTACAAATACATCCTCTCTTGTTACCATTCCCAAATCACCATGACTGGCTTCAGCAGGGTGAACAAAAAAAGCAGGTGAGCCAGTAGAGGCAAAAGTGGCAGCAATTTTGCGTGCAATATGACCAGATTTACCGATACCGGAGACCACAATTCTGCCTTTGCAGCCATGGAGTAGTTCAACCGCAAGTACTAGGGCATCAGCATTGGCCCCTTCAAGGCGATCGCGCATCGTTTGCAGTGCAGCAGCCTCAATAGTGAGGGTGTCACGCGCAAGCTTTAGGGTTCGTTCACGAGTCTTAGCTATCATCGAGTAAGTATATGCCGTCAGTCCTACAGTTAACCCTCATTCTCTTGGCCTCTGGTGTGGCCGGAGTTCTTATTTTCCGCTATTTTGGCCTACCCCCTATTTTGGGCTATTTGGCTATTGGCGTGTTGATTGGCCCCAATGCCTTAAGCCTAGCAAGTGACTCAGCCATAGTCCAGTATTTGGCTGAATTGGGGGTAGTTTTTTTAATGTTCTCGATTGGCCTGGAATTTAACCTCCATAAGCTGCGAGCGATGCGCAAAATCGTATTTGGTCTGGGTGCTAGTCAGGTAATTTTGACCATGCTCTTAGCAGTGCCAGCTAGTTTACTCATGAACTGGGTTTACCCGATTTCTTGGCGTGCGGCAATTGCCCTAGGTGGAGCCCTAGCAATGTCTTCTACTGCCATCGTGACTAAGCTTATTTCTGATCGTGCTGAATTAGAAACAGAGCATGGTCGGAATGTTGTTGGTATTTTGCTGTTTCAAGATTTAGCCGTAGTTTTCCTGCTGATCTTATTACCATCGCTTGGTAAAAATTCTACAGACTTATTTGTTGCTCTAACAGCTGCATCAATCAAAATCACTGCTGCATTAGTACTCATTTTCTTTATTGGCCAATCACTCATGAGTCATTGGTTCAAATTAGTAGCAAAGTTCCGCTCACAAGAATTATTCATGCTCAATCTTTTATTGATTGTCCTGGGCATGGCGGGATTGACTGAGTACTTCGGATTATCTTTAGCGCTTGGCGCATTCCTAGCAGGTATGTTGATCTCTGAAACACCATACCGCCATCAGGTAGAAGAGGACATTAAACCTTTCCGCGATGTCTTGCTTGGACTTTTCTTCATTACGATTGGAATGTTATTAGATTTCAACGTCATTCGAGAGCAATGGATCTTAGTTTTAGTTTTGCTAATCGGCCCACTGGTATTTAAGTTTGGTCTGATTGCTTTGCTCTCTAAAGCATTTGGCTCTAGCACCGGCATCTCTATTAGAACTGGTCTATGTTTGGCTCAAGCAGGTGAATTCGGCTTTGTTTTGTTAACCCAAATTGATGGCTTAGATTTAATTGATCCAACCTTAAGTCAGGCAGTATTAGCAGCAATGCTGCTATCGATGTTCTGCGCACCTTTCTTAATTGAATATAGCGATCGTATTGCAATGCGCTTTTCTAGTAATGAATGGCTATTGCAGTCACTTGCTTTGACACGGGTAGCAGCAAAGAGTGTGCGTAATGAAAACCATGTCGTGATTTGCGGATTTGGCCGATCAGGCCAAAGCTTGGCGCGTATGTTAGATCAAGAAAAAATTCCTTACATTGCTTTGGATTTAGATCCTGATCGGGTTAAAGAAGCGGCTGCTGCAGGAGACAACGTTGTCTATGGTGATGCTAGCCGTGAAAACTATTTGATTGCTGCTGGCCTCTCACGAGCAAAAGCAGTAGTCATCACGTACGCGGATACTGCGGGGAGTTTGCGAGTATTGCGTCAGGTTGAGCATTTGCGTCCAGGTATGACCGTATTAGTACGCACGAGAGATGATGCTGATATTGCGAAACTGCAAGCTGCTGGGGCTACTGAAGTGATTCCTGAGCTCATCGAGGGTAGCCTCATGATTGCCTCACACGTCTTATTAATCATGGGTGTGCCAATGCGTAAGGTAGTAAGAAGAATTACTACTGCTCGTGAGGAGCGCTATAGCTTATTGAGGGGTTATTTCCGTGGCTCAGCAGATGATGATTTTGGGTCCAACGAGTCTTGGCGTCTACATGCGATTACGCTGTTACCGAATTCCCAAGCAGTTGGCAAAACCTTGAGTGAGCTTAATCTCGAGAATGAGGGGGTCAGTGTTCAAGCTGTCCGCCGGAAAACAGCAAGTGCTGATTATGTGCAGCTAGCGCTGACTCCGGAGCTAAAGCTCGAGGCAAATGATATTTTAGTAATCTCAGGCAATTCAGAGGCGACTGATTTGGCTGAAGCTAAATTACTCTAATTCTGGATTTATTTCTTTTTCTTACTGACGATAGATTTACGTGTCAGTAATGGCGCCAAGTAATGACCAGTGAAGCTTGCTGCATTTTTAGCAACATCTTCTGGCGTTCCAGTAGCGATGATTTGTCCACCACCAGCGCCACCTTTAGGTCCTAAATCAATAATCCAGTCGGCAGTCTTGATCACATCTAAGTTGTGCTCAATGATGACAATCGTGTTGCCTTGCTTTTTCAATGTCTGAATCACAGTAAGCAACAGCTGGATGTCATGAAAATGTAGGCCAGTAGTAGGCTCATCCAAGATATATAAAGTTCTGCCGGTATCACGTTTAGATAATTCGAGAGAAAGCTTGACGCGTTGTGCCTCGCCACCAGATAGGGTGGTAGCACTCTGCCCAAGTTTGACATAACCCAAGCCAACATCAAGAAGAGTTTTGAGTTTACGTTTAACAATCGGAACAGCCTCAAAGAATTCATGGGCTTGTTCGATCGTCATCGACAGTACTTCATGAATGTTCTTGCCCTTGTAGCGAATATCTAAAGTTTCGCGGTTGTAACGCTTACCATGACAAACGTCGCAAGGCACATAAACATCCGGTAAGAAGTGCATTTCTACTTTCAGTACGCCATCACCCTCACAAGAGTCGCAGCGACCACCTTTGACATTAAAAGAGAAGCGGCCAGCTTCGTAACCACGCTCACGTGATGCTGGAACGCCAGCAAAGAGTTCACGAATTGGCGTAAAGAGACCTGTATAGGTAGCTGGGTTTGAGCGCGGTGTTCTACCAATTGGCGACTGATCAACGCTAATGACTTTGTCAAAATGCTCTAAGCCCTTCATGGAATCATGAGCTGCTGGTTCCGCAACAGAACCATAGAGATGCTGAGCCACTGCATGATGCAAGGTGTCATTGATCAATGTCGATTTGCCGGATCCTGAAACACCAGTGACACAAGTGAGCAGCCCTACTGGAATTTTGGCATGGACGGATTGCAAGTTATTACCGCGTGCCCCAAGAATTTCTAAAAATCGGTCATTTACTGGGATACGTTTTTCTGGAACTGCAATGGCTTCGCGACCAGCAAGATAGGCGCCGGTCAAAGAATTTGGGTTTGCTTCAACTTGCGCAGGAGTTCCTTGGGCAACAATCTCGCCACCATGGATACCTGCACCAGGGCCAATATCGATAACCCAGTCAGATGCGCGAATCATATCTTCATCATGCTCAACCACTAAGACACTATTGCCTAAATCACGTAAGTGTTTAAGTGTGCCAATAAGTCGATCGTTATCACGCTGATGTAATCCAATAGATGGTTCATCAAGAACATACATAACACCAGTTAAGCCAGAACCAATCTGGCTTGCAAGGCGAATACGCTGCGCTTCGCCACCAGACAGGGTGTCTGCACTGCGCTCGAGAGATAGATAATCAAGCCCTACATCATTTAAGAAGCGAAGGCGTGCACTAATCTCTTTCACAATCTTATCGGCAATTTCTCTTTTAGCGCCCTTGAGATCTAATGCTTCAAAATACTCTTTTGCTTCTTTGAGTGGTAATGCGCTGATCTCATAGATAGCGCGCGACTGTTTTTTCTCACCAACTTTGACAAAACGTGCTTCTTTACGCAAGCGACTGCCATTACATTCGGGACAAGTTTGCATATTTTGATAGCGTGATAATTCTTCACGTACTGTCATAGAGTCAGTTTCGCGATAGCGACGCTCAAAGTTCGCAATAATGCCCTCAAATGCATGCTCTCTAATAGAGTTTTTGCCGCGTTCGTTGATGTATTCAAAAGGAATAGTCACGTCACCCGAGCCCAGCAAGATAAGGTCTTGCTGTTTCTTAGAAAGCGTCTCAAAAGGCTTCTCGATATCAAAGCCACCATGCTTAGCCAGGGTCTGGAGTAATTTGAAGTAAAACTGATTACGACGATCCCAGCCTTTGATTGCGCCAGAGGCTAGTGATAAATCCGGATGAGCGACGATGCGTTTTGGATCAAAAAAGGATTGATGACCTAGGCCATCACAAGATGGGCAAGCACCCATCGGATTGTTAAATGAGAACAGGCGTGGTTCTAGCTCTTGTAAAGAGTATGAGCAAACAGGGCAAGCAAACTTACTTGAGAAAATCATATCCTTACCGCTATCCATATCGACAATCATGGCTTTGCCATCAGCAAGTCTTAGAGCTGTCTCAAAAGACTCTGCGAGACGTTGCTGAATATCAGGACGCACTTTGATACGATCAACTACAACCTCAATAGAGTGCTTATCGTTTTTCTTCAGCGTGGGTAGTTGATCCACCTCAAAGATCTCTGCTTTAGCGGCATTGGCTGTGCCACCACCGGAGCGCACACGAAAGCGCACGAAGCCTTGTGCCTGCAGGTCTTGAAAGAGATCAACAAACTCGCCTTTGCGCTCGCTGACAACAGGCGCAAGAATCATTAACTTTGTATCTTCTGGCATCGATAGAACGGTATCGACCATTTGAGAAACACTTTGTGCTTCTAATGGAAGGTCATGGTCGGGGCAATGGGGTGTACCCGCGCGTGCGAAGAGAAGACGCAAGTAATCATGAATTTCAGTAACAGTCCCAACCGTTGAGCGTGGATTGTGACTAGTTGCTTTTTGCTCAATCGAGATTGCTGGTGAAAGGCCTTCGATAGTATCGACGTCTGGCTTTTCCATGAGCTGTAAAAACTGTCTGGCATAGGCAGAAAGCGATTCGACATAGCGACGCTGACCTTCGGCGTAGAGGGTGTCGAACGCTAATGAGCTTTTGCCAGAACCGGATAATCCAGTGAGGACGACTAATTTCTCTCTAGGAATATCTAGGTTGATGTTTTTGAGGTTGTGGGTGCGAGCGCCACGGATCTTAATTTCGTTATTCATGATTTTTTAGCGTAACTTGTTAATATAGCTCTTTCCGATGAATCCTTCTGAACTCCGCTCCGCTCTAGCCTTAGCAGGCATCTTTGGCCTTCGTATGCTGGGCCTTTTCCTGCTTTTGCCCGTCTTTAGCATCCATGCCAAAGACTTGCCTGGAGGCGATCAAGCCTTCTTAATTGGACTGGCATTGGGGATTTTCAATATTGTGCAGGCCTGTTTTCATATTCCCCTGGGCAGACTGTCCGACCGAATTGGCAGAAAAACAGTTGTTTTATGGGGTCTATCCTTATTTGTTGCCGGAGCCCTAATTTGCGCCTCTAAAGATGATTTGCTGTGGATCTCTATCGGCAGAGGCGTTATGGGCGCCGGAGCTATTTCTGCAGCTGTTTCTGCTTGGGTTGCCGATCTCACGCGGGAGCAGGTTCGCAGTCAGGCCATGGCGATAGTCGGCGCCAGTATTTCTCTTTCATTTGCTATTTCGCTGGTAGTTGCCGCCCCACTTTATCGAGCTATTACTTTGAGTGGAATGTTCGTGGTTTTAGCATTCTTAGGTGTTGTGGCAATGGTAGTGGCTTATTTTGTGTTGCCAGATAACAAACCTGAAGTTCTTGCGCAACAAGATTCACTGAAAGTCGTGTTCCTGCGCCCAGAGCTAATGCGCCTCAATGTAGGCGTATTTGTATTAAATGCTACCCAAGTTGCAATGTTCTTAGTAGTACCACGTTTACTAGAGCAGGCTGGATTTCCACTAGCTTCACATTGGCAAATTTATCTCTCAGTCGTTTTACTCTCTTTCGTCTTTATGATTCCGCTATTAATTTATGGCGAGAAAAAACAGCGCATAAGACTTGTCTTATTAATTGCCATTATTCTTCTGATCATTGCCGAAATTATCTTTACTCAAGCCTCAACCGTGACGCTGATTACAGTTGCATTACTGATTTATTTTGTCGGATTTAACTTACTAGAGGCTTTGCAGCCATCGTTAGTGACGCGTTATGCAAAAGAGTCTAAGGGAACTGCTTTAGGGGTTTACAACACAACCCAATCTATTGGCCTTTTTTCTGGTGCATTGTTAGGAGGCTGGTTAATGGATAGCCACGGTGATTTATCGGTCTTTGCCGCCGGCACGGTGCTCTTAGTTTGCTGGCTTATAATTGCTTGGTCGATGGGTGAAATGCCAGTGAAGGCAACAAATTCAAAGGATGTAGCCACAAAGATATCGCCGTAGCTTCATTGATTTAATTTATGAGAGCAGTTTATTTTTAGCAGTAATAACAGCAGTATTTTTCTTCGGGAGACAACATGGCTTCGGTAAATAAAGTCATCATCGTAGGTAACGTAGGGCGTGATCCAGAAACACGTTACATGCCAAGCGGCGACGCAGTTACCAATATTTCAGTAGCAACATCTGATCGCTACAAAGATAAGCAAACTGGTGAAATGAAAGAAACCACAGAATGGCATCGTGTTGCATTCTTTGGCAAGCTTGCAGAAATCGCTGGACAGTACCTTAAAAAAGGTTCCCAGGTTTACTGTGAAGGCCGTTTACGTACACGCAAATGGACCGATGCTAGTGGTCAAGAAAAGTATTCCACTGAAATCGTTGCAGAAACAATGCAAATGCTTGGCGGCAAGCCAGTAAGCGGAAGTGGTGACGGTGGTGAAAGCTATAGTCGCTCAAAGTCGGCTGAGCAGTCTGCTCCAGCAGCATCTAATGCCGCATCACTCGGTGCAATGGATGACGACATTCCGTTTTAAATAGTAGCGCCTTAATAGCAAAACCCCTTCTAGGAATTCCTACAAGGGGTTTTTATTTGTCTACCTATTTTATTGGCGTGCGTGCCGAATATTTTCAGGCCACGGTGAATTGTGATCAGTTCTAAATGGATTGATATCGAGTCCACCCCGCCTTGTGTAGCGCGCATAGACAGAGAGTTTTTCCGGTTTGCATTGACGCTTGATGTCAGTGAAGATAGTTTCAACACAGTGCTCATGAAATTCACCTAATTGTCTAAAACCAATGAGGTAGCGTAACAAACCTTCTTCAAGAATTGGACGTCCTTGATAACGAATCTGCACGCTAGCCCAGTCTGGCTGTCCTGTAACGGGACAGTTTGATTTCAGTAAATGGGAGACTAAGCACTGTTCAACTGGTCCAAATGATTCATTGACTCCAAGCAGACTTGAATCTGCAGTTAGATTTGGGTCGACTTCAATATCAAGGCGATCCATGAGGATGCCCCCCATTTCTTGCATCCCCTTTTTAGCAATTACTTCAGTTGGATTAATCCGAGCGGTGATCTTGCTGCCAGCAACTGCAGATAGATCTATGATGAGTCTTTCTTTGACTTCATTCTCATCTTCAAAGCGAGCACCATTTAAGCTGTTGAGATAAAGCTTGAAGGACTTAGACTCAACCATATTAGGTGAGTCTGCAGGAATCTGAAACTCTGCCAAGGCTATTTGCGGCTTACCTTTTTTATTGAGCCAGCTGAGTTCAAAAGCATTCCAAATATCAACTCCGACAAAAGGCAAAGCTTGACCTTCTTTAAGACCTAGTTTTTTCCGATTCTTAATTCTAGGAATCGGAAAGAGCAAACTCGGATCATATTGATCTGGATATTGCGTTGATTGCCCAAGAGGTATTGTTGCCATAATAAGATTTACTTACTTCCTGGGCTTGTTCGATACACCAGATACCACATGGCCAGTAGGCGCAACAGATGCTGCCGATTGGCAATGACCAGTTTGATCATCAAAGAAGAAGTCTGGTTCAAATTCTCTTAAGAACTCGCTCTTCGATAGGCCACCGAGGAACATTGCTTCGTCCACATCAATACCCCATGCCATTAGAGTGCGAATGGCACGTTCATGTGCAGGCGCAGAGCGGGCGGTAACTAATGCAGTACGAATACGCATACCGTTTTCACTAGTAGAGCGTTGCAGTCTATGTAGTGCTTCTAGCAAGGGCTTGAAGGGTCCAGGCGGTAATGGAATATCAACTTTCTTACTTTCATGATCTACAAAAGCTTCAAGCCCTTTTTTCTGGAAGACTTGTTCTGCCTCATCGGAAAAGAGTACGGCGTCTCCGTCAAATGCAATCCGAATCTCGTTGGGGTGGGATTCTGCTGTTTTACTAGATTCTGGATAGACACGTGCAGCTGGAAAACCAGCATCAATCGTGGCGCGCACATCATCTTCGTTAGCAGATAAGAAAAGATTAGCGTGTAATGAGCGTAAATAGTGATATGGAGGGCGACCTCTGGTAAATACACCGCGCTCAAGATGAAGGCCGTGATGCTCGGCCGAGCGGAACACCCGTAAACCACTTACAGGATCGTTGCGCGAGAGAATCACTACCTCAACGCGCTGCTCACCTTCCTCATTAAAGGCTAAAAGTTTTTTGACCAAAGGAAATGCCACACCTTTTTGAGCTGCCTCACTCAGACGCTCGAGCTGTAATTTCATATAGGCACTGTCATCGGTCGATTCGAAGATACGATTTTCTTCTTCAAAATCAAACAGGGCACGCGAAGAAATCGCGACGACAAGTTTTCCGGTGAGCGAATATGACATGGATGTATTACATCTTCTATATTCAATTTTATTTCAGGAAAAGACGATAAGCAGGGTTGCTGCTTTCATCCCAATGCGGATAAGCCAATTTCTCTAAAAATACTTGGAATTTCTTCTGATCATTCTTGGGAACCTGAATGCCTACCAAGATACGGCCGTAGTCAGCACCATGGTTGCGGTAGTGGAATAAGCTGATATTCCAGTTGGGGGCCATACTGGTTAGGAACTTCATCAACGCCCCAGGGCGCTCTGGAAACTCAAAGCGGTAGAGCAACTCATCTTTAGCAAGAGCAGAGTGGCCACCAACCATATGACGTAAGTGAGACTTTGCTAACTCATCATGCGTTAAGTCAATGGTTGCAAATTTAGCTTTGCGAAAATGTTTTGCGATTGCCTCGCTATCACCAGATTTTTGAGTACTCAGTCCAACAAAGATATGTGCTTCGCTTTGATCACCAATGCGATAGTTAAATTCTGTCACATTACGCTTGCCAAGCAATTGGCAGAAACGTTTAAAGGATCCACGCTCTTCTGGAATAGTGACTGCAAATACTGCTTCGCGGAACTCACCAACGTCAGCACGTTCAGCTACAAAGCGCAGACGACTAAAGTTCATGTTAGCGCCACAGGCAACCGCTACTAGAGTTTTCTTCTGAATATGCTTTTTCTCAACATACTTCTTCATACCTGCAATGGCTAGAGCGCCAGCAGGCTCAAGGATGCTGCGCGTATCAGTGAAGACATCGCTGATAGCTGCACAGATTTCGTCAGTATCGACAGTAATAATCTCATCTACTACTTTTTTACAAATACGGAAAGTTTCTTTACCTACTAATTTGACAGCAGTACCATCAGAAAATAGGCCAACATCTTTCATCTCAATTCTTTTACCGGCCTTGAGTGACCGATTCATAGCATCAGAGTCAGAAGCTTGTACGCCAATCACTTTTGTCTTTGGGCTTACTGCTTTAATGTATTCGCCAATACCAGCAATTAAGCCTCCACCACCGATTGCTACAAATACTGCATCGATGGGTTTTTCGTACTGGGTAAAAATTTCATGAGCAATGGTTCCTTGTCCAGCGATCACATCAGGATCATCAAATGGATGAACAAAGGTCAGACTCCGTTTTTTGCCCAAAAGCTCTGCATGCAAGAAGGCATCGCTATAGGATTCACCATGCAGAATGATTTCTACCCAAGAACCACCCCTAGCTTTCACTGCATCAATTTTGACGCTCGGTGTAGTCACCGGCATCACGATGACAGCCTTACATTTCATTTTGGCTGCTGACAGGGCTACCCCTTGGGCATGGTTTCCTGCAGAAGCTGCAATCACGCCACGCTTTAGGGCCTCTAGAGGCAAATGTGCCATCTTGTTATAGGCGCCCCGAAGTTTGAATGAGAAAACTGGCTGGTTATCCTCTCTTTTGAGGAGGACCTGGTTACCTAAACGTTTACTGAGTTCAGGGGCGAGCTGTAGCTCAGTTTCTCTGGCGACGTCATAGACGCGAGCCGATAAAATTTTCTTTAAATAGTTCGTTGCCATCTGATGAGCGTACCACGGATGGCCCCTAAGCCCTTAGATTTGCAAGGGTTTATCAATTGAGGGAGCAACTTTCCCCATTTCCTGCCACTATCAGGTTCGCTCAATTAAAATGCTTATTTATCAAATATGTCGCTATGAATGCCCCATTAGCTTTGAACCAGTTGTTGGACGCGCAGGCGGATTCACCCCGCCTGCGCGAGATCCCCTACAACTACACCTCCTTTTCAGATCGAGAGATTGTGATTCGCTTGCTGGGCGAGGAGTCATGGCGTGTTCTAAATAATTTACGTGGTGTCCGTCGAACTGGCCGCTCTGCGCGAATGTTGTTTGAAATCTTGGGCGATATTTGGGTAGTACAACGCAATCCATTTTTGCAGGACGATTTATTAGATAGCCCTAATCGTCGCAAGCAACTGATTGACGCTTTGTGGCATCGCTTAGGCGAAGTCAAAAAGCGGAATAGTGGCGACGCTGCCGATCAAGTAGAAACTTTATTAAGCGCTGCTTATCGCGCAGTTAAAAGTTTTGAAAACAGTTTTGTAGAAGTTGAGCAAATCCGCAAGCGGGCGCATAAAGAGTTAGGCCGTCATACCGCTAGTGACAATATTTGTTTTGATGGCGTATCACGTGCCGCACATGTGACAGATGCAACTGACTGGCGTGTTGAGTTTCCATTAGTTGTTCTAAAGCCTGATTACGAATCTGAAATCCCAGGTTTGGTTAAAGCCTGTATTGAATTAGGCCTCACGATCATTCCTCGTGGAGGCGGCACCGGCTATACCGGCGGTGCTATTCCTCTGTATGCCATGTCTGCAGTAATTAATACTGAGAAGCTCGAGCAAATTGATGGCGTGAAGAGCAAACGCTTACCTGGCCTTGATCATGATGTGCCCACTATTTTTACCGGCGCAGGAGTTGTAACCCGTCGCGTATCTGATGCCGCAGAAAATGCCGGACTGGTATTTGCAGTTGATCCTACTTCTGCAGATGCAAGCTGTATTGGTGGCAATATCGCTATGAATGCTGGTGGAAAAAAAGCAGTTCTCTGGGGAACTGCTTTAGATAATCTTGCAAGCTGGCGGATGGTTGATCCACAAGGTAACTGGCTAGATGTGGAGCGTCTTGAGCACAACCTTGGCAAGATTCATGATGTTGCCACTGTCCGCTTTCAGCTGACATGGTCTGATGGCAATAGTGAACCTGGCCAGCACATTCTGAAAACCGAATTATTAGAAGTTGAAGGCAAGCGTTTCCGTAAAGAAGGTTTAGGTAAAGACGTGACAGATAAATTTTTATCTGGCTTACCTGGCATTCAAAAAGAAGGCTGTGATGGCTTAATTACCAGTGCAACTTGGATCTTGCATCGCATGCCCAAGTTTATGCGCACGGTTTGTCTAGAGTTTTTTGGTCAAGCGCGTGAGGCGATTCCGAGTATTGTTGAAATCAAGGCCTATTTAGATGGTCTAAGCAAACAGGGCGGCCCCATTTTGGCTGGTCTTGAGCATTTAGATGATCGTTATTTAAAGGCGGTTGGGTACTCCACAAAATCCAAACGCAACAGTTTGCCCAAGATGGTCTTAGTTGGTGATATTGCTGGTGATAATGAAGAAGCAGTAGCAGCAGCCACTAGCGAGGTGGTGCGCATGGCGAACATGCGCGTTGGGGAAGGCTTTGTTGCAGTCAGCGCAGAGGCACGTAAAAAGTTTTGGTTAGATCGTGCCCGTACAGCCGCTATCGCTCGTCATACCAATGCATTCAAGATCAACGAAGATGTTGTGATTCCTTTGCCCCGGATGGGTGAGTACACCGATGGCATTGATCGCATCAATATTGAGTTGTCACTAAAAAACAAACTGCAAGTACTTGATGGGCTGGAATCATTTTTGAAGAAAAGTGCTTTGCCGTTAGGTAAGAATGATGAAGGCTATGAGATTCCAACTGCAGAAATCTTGGGAGATCGCGTTCAGCAGGCTCTGGAGCTTATTGGCAAAGTGCGTTCTCGCTGGTCTGATTGGCTTACGCAGATGGACTCCTATTTTCCACAGCTCCAAAATTACAGTTTGCGCGCGTCCTGGAAAGAAGAAGTCCGCTCTGAACTACGTATTATTTTTGGCGGTCTAGCATTTGAACCCATTCTTACTAAGCTCGAAGCGATTCATAAAAATATTTTGCGTAAACGGGTATTCATCGCTTTGCATATGCATGCTGGCGACGGCAATGTCCATACAAATATTCCAGTGAACTCTGATGACTATGAGATGTTGCAAGATGCGCATCGCTCGGTTGATCGTATTATGAAATTGGCCCGCTCATTAGATGGTGTAATTTCTGGTGAGCATGGTATCGGTATCACGAAACTAGAGTATTTAACCGAAGCGGAACTCAAAGATTTCCGTAGCTATAAGAATCGGGTTGACCCTGAAGGGCGCTTTAACAAAGGTAAGCTCATGCCGCACGCGGATCTGAGTATGGCCTATACACCGAGTTTTGGCTTGATGGGACATGAGTCCATCATCATGCAGCAAAGTGATATTGGAGCGATTGCCGACAGCGTGAAGGATTGCTTGCGTTGTGGAAAGTGCAAGCCAGTTTGTGCTACCCACGTTCCACGCGCTAATTTACTCTATAGCCCGCGCGATAAAATTTTAGCTACCTCATTATTGATAGAAGCTTTTTTATACGAAGAGCAAACCCGCCGTGGAGTTTCTATACGACATTGGGAAATGTTTGATGATGTGGCAGCGCATTGCACTGTCTGCCATAAATGTTTGACACCTTGCCCAGTCAATATTGACTTTGGTGACGTGTCAAT